>NZ_JAUBVR010000163.1:0-3151 GCF_036705955.1 Microcoleus sp. A6-C6
TGGCTTTTCGCTCATCTGACTACATTACCATATTTTTCGGCTCTCAATCAACTATTTTTTACCTGAATCCTTACGTTGCGAAGTTGGTCGCAAAAACGCGGTACAATGATCCACTCAGATCGAACCCTGCCCTGACAGCAGTAAAAAAACCATGCAACCCGAACAAGAACAAGAGATTCTCAACCTGCGCGATCGCCAATTAACGCCCAAACAAATTGCCCGAAAGTTAGGATTGAAAGCATCCGAAGTCAGTACCTTTCTGATATCTCAGGCAGAACAAACAGCCATCGCTAGCGCCGAAAAAGGAGAGTTATTGCCCGTTGCTCAATGTCTCGTGGATGTAAATTTTGCGAAGGTGTTGTTAGGGAATGAAACCTCTGAAACGAGCGGTTTGGGTTTAGTGATGGTTACCCGTTCCAAGGGATACAATCGTTTTGTTGCGGCCTCTTATTTGATCGATTACTGGTGTTTGGGAGTTAAGGATGCCATGCCGCCACGTAACTGCAACGATAGCCAATATAAAAATCTCGTTGGGCATTGTTACTCGCAGTTTGGGCAAGAGTACGAGGAGATTAGTTTAGAGCAAGCACAAGCCCTGGTTTGGGGTGCGATCGCCTATGCCCGAAAATTAGGCTTTGAACCGCATCGCGATTTCGAGGAGTCGAAGGCTCATTTAGGAGAATCAACCAGCGAAATTGGCTTGAAATTCGGTCGTAATGGAAAACCTTGTTATATTGAAGGGCCTTACGATAATACAACGAAAATTATCAATGCGCTCAAAAAGTCTGCGGGAAACGGTAATTTCGATTTCTTGCACGGGATTGGGTAGAAATTGATACGGTTCAGTTAATCCCTAAGAGGTATAAAATCAGCGGTTATATTCCTAGTGTCCGCGCGCGATCGAAATATTTCGATTCCGTCAGGGTTTTTACGATTTTTACCAACAATAACGCAGAATCTCAAAAAAACCCGGTTTCTGGCCACCCGCGCACCATCTAAGAAACCGGGTTTTTACGATTTTTACCAACAATAACGCAGAATCTCAAAAAAACCCGGTTTCTGGCCACCGAGCCCATCTAAATCAAGAGCCGTTGTTTTTTCGTTGGGTTTACGTTAGGATATAGTAAAGAGGTGAAACTATGCAGATTACAAATAAAAAATTTAGGTTGCGAAGCGGTGCAAATTGGACATCGTTTGAGAAGTTTCGTTTGCAGGGCGCAGAAGCACTCAGTTCGATCGCCAATGGTGTCATTGCTACCCTCCAGACAAAAACAGGACAGTACCGCATTATTGAGGAACGTGACTTTCAAGCAATGTATGGACTAGCCCGTGATGTCGATCGCGTCAGGGGAGGATTGCGTGTGGTCATCTTGGCTGTGCGTGCGGCACAAAAACACCCCGATCCAGAGAATCTTGATCTACTTGCTGAAGCAGTTGCTATGCTGGGAGATTTGCCTGAGCTTCCTACCCGCAATAGCTTCGATGGATTAGTTCCAGAGAATTTAGACTTGGATGAGGATGATGAAGCGATCCTGTGATGCTAAAATGTGGCTCTTAGAGGATGAATATGAGCGTTTGAATAGTCGCATTTTACAAGAAGTATGAAACCTAATAAAAGGTGGCGCTTTAGCGCGACAACGTATTTGGGTGTGGTGGGTTGATAACAGACTGACTCCAAAATATCGTCAATGGATACAAGAATATCAGCAGCAGGGCTTAGGAGAATGTATAATTTAGGGTAATTAATTCGGAGGTTGTCATGCTGAGTATAGAGTTGGACAAAGAAACGGAAGCTTATTTAGTAGAAATTCTAGGAATGGAGAAAACTACAAGCGATGAATTAATTAAACGCTTAGTTAAAGATCGCTGGCTGAGTTTACAACCGCGTCAAACTATTGTTGAAAGACGTGGGGGACATCCTGAACATCTGTTAGAAAATGCGCCGCCTGGTTTGTCAGAAAGGGCAAATCGGAAAAAAGCGATCGCAGCTTATTTGGAGAAAAAGCATCCTGAATATCATCCGCAATGACTTATTATCCCATAATTATTGTAGATAGCGGAGTTTTAGTAGCTTACTACAGTGCAAAAGATAGCTATCATCAACAGGTGCGAGTCTTCTTTGAAAGATGTACAAGTAATCTGGTAACTACTGCTAGTTGTGCCACTGAGGTTATGTGGCTACTTGCTCAAGATTGGCGTACACAAAATGAATTTCTTCGCGATCTTGCGACGGAACTTTATGAATGTATCCAATTGCTTCCTGAAGATTTTTCGCGCATTGCTGAACTGAATGAACGGTATGCAGATTTGCCGGGAGATTTTGCTGATTTGTCTCTAATTGCTATTTCTGAACGGCTGAATATTCCGGCAATTGCTACTTTGGATAGTGATTTTGATGTTTATCGACGTTATCGAAAACAGGCTTTTGAGCGCGTGTTTAGACCTGAAGATTGAAGTTATTTGTATCTATCTATCTATGGAGAGTATTTAGATGAGCGGACTTTTTGAGATATTGAGTAAAATTCATAAAAAACCAGGAATGTATATCGGACGAGCTTCTGCGAGCGATCTTTTTATGTTTATAGTCGGTTATAGAACGGCGAGACGGGAGTTGGGATTTGAACCAACACAAAAAGAAATGGAATTTTATGGAGACTTTCAACCCTGGTTGCAAAAGCGATATGAAGTATCAACATCAGGTTCGTGGGCAAGAATAATCGAGTTTTATACTAACAATCAAGAACGAGCTTTTTATCGTTTTTATGAGTTACTTGATGAGTTTTTGCAGCGAGATAGCCATTCAGAAGTAGAGCAAGTTAAGGAAAAAGTCGGTAATGTAACAACTGGATAGTGACTTGTCAAGTTCTGGCCGCCCGCGCAGCATCTAAGAAACCGGGTTTTTACGATTTTTACCAACAATAACGCAGAATCTCAAAAAAAACCCGGTTTCTGGCCACCCGCGCACCATCTAATACCAATTTTAAAAAAGAATGCGTATTCTTGTTCCCCCCCTTTACAAGGGGGGGCTAGGGGGGGTCGAAGAGTGTTGCACGATTTTAGAAAAATGGTATAAGAAACGGGTGCATCTCACTTTGGCGAGTATGCCAAAAAAGGGTTAAAATGAAAAAGCTAGTAAAATTGCCAAATAAAG
>NZ_JAUBVR010000042.1:0-56988 GCF_036705955.1 Microcoleus sp. A6-C6
ATCTTGCACTTTATTCTCGATCGCAGTATCGAAACTCAGACGAGGCAATATGTGCTCGATTATTCAGCAAGCCCTACATAATTCCGATGTTACAATAGTATTTGTAGGGTGCGTCGCCATTGAAAATATCTCGCATTCAATCGACAATTTAATGGCGACGCACCTTATACCATTTTATAAAAAGTCTTGCTACACAACAATTGTTGGGCGAGAGTGAAACAGAGGGTTGTTTCTTCAACGATTGTGTAAGGTGCGTCGTTGTGAGATTGTTGCCTTTCTCTAGGGATTCTCGATGGCGACGCACCCTACAAATACTACTTTTTAATCAAATTTTGGAACGGGCAAGATGCCCCTTCCACATAAAAAATTATTTTTGTGGAACGGGTATCTTGCCCGTTCCTAGCTATTTTTGCAATAGGTCTACTCATCCAAGGGCAAAAGGGGGCCGGCTGGGGGCAAAACTTGGCGGTGAACGCTGATTTTGTGACTTTCCCGCTGAGTTTGCATTTCCACGGCGATCGCCTCAAATTCAACTTCCATGCAGCCGTAGGGAATCTCTAACTCGATACTTGCTCGCATATTTCCTAATCCGTTAGCTTGAAATTCGGTGATCCAGCGCGGCCCGTCGAGAATGAGATAGGTTTGCCGATCGAATACCCAAACTTTCACATAAATCCGGGGCATCAATTCCGGCAGTTGCACTTTCACTGTTACAGCCTGGCCCGCGAGGATTTGGGCGCGCGGCAATTCTAAGACGGGCATCGGTACTAACTCGTCTTCTGGCAAAACGTAGGGAGTTGGGGGAGTTGATTCTGCTTCGAGTTTTGTGGTTTTTTGAGCAACTTGTTTCGGCTGCGGGGGTTCGTCAAAAACTACAAATTCTCTGGATTCCGGGCCAATATATTTGGGTTCAGAAATTGTTGCCCCGATCGCCCGTTGCTGCTGGGTTGGGCTGCTTTCTTCCACGAGGGCTATTGCGTCGCTGCTATTTGCCTCCGGTTTTGGAGTTGGCGACAGGGTGGTTGCTTTGAGCCATTCGGGGGATTCGCCGGTGCTGGCTAGGGAGCTGAGTCGCGACCAAAATCTATTTTCGACGTTTAGCGTTTGAAATGCCTGTTTTGAGGCTGCTGGTGGGGTTTCTGGGGCTGTTTTTTCTGGTTCGGCGGTGTTTTGGGGTTTTTGGTCGATCGCCAGAAATTCAGCCGTTTCTGGGGCTGTTGGGATGTCTGAGGGTTTGGTTTGTGGGTCGATCGCCCCTGCGGATGTCCGAGGGGGATTGGAGATTTCAGAGAGTAATTGCGATCGGCTGCTGTCGGGCAGTTTGTTACCGAATGCGGGCAATTCTAGACCGCCTGCACTTGCGGTTTGGCGGGAATTCAGTTGAGGGGGTAAGGGCTCGTTTGTTGAGACTTCGGCGGGGGATGGAGGCTCTAAGGATTTTTCTACTAGCTTGAGAAAGGATAAATTTGTGGCGCTCCGAGGCGGTTTTGCTGCTGTTGGAGAGGGCTCGGCTTGATGCTTTTCTTCGATGAAATTGTCTTTAATTGCTTCTAGAAGATGCTCTAAACGAGCTGTAATTGTGAATAGTTTGGTGGCTAGGGTGACGCCGCCGCTGCTGAGAATTGCTTCTCCTAAAATTAGGCGGCTTTTGCACTCGGCTGGGATGTAGGTGACGCAGGCGAAGATGCAGGGGGGAGCTTGTTCTGGCATCGGCTGCTCGATTTGGGCGAGTATTTGTGAGGTTTGGGGGTCTCGCAGGTAAATTTGCAGTTGGGCTGAACCGATTAGTTTTTGGAGTTCTTCGGTTTGGGATTCGGGGATGAGAGTTGCTGTTTTTCTGGTTTTTTGGGGTGGTTGGGGAATGTCGATTTTGCCGGAAATGATTAAGGGGCGACCGAGTTGAGTCACGAAGGTTTCTCGATCGAGTACAAGTTCGAGTTCGAGTTTGACTGGGGCTTTGGGCGGAGGCCCAGGGGTTTGGGGATTGGGGAATTGGTAGATTTTGGTCGGCTGCGGTGCTGGTTGGGCTGCTGGGATTTGGGTTGGTGCGCGATCGACCGATGCTGCGATTTTTGGGGCCGCGTGATCCCCTACGGGATAGCTAGGCTTCACGACTGCTGCTGGGTTTTCTGAGTCTGAGGAGGTGGTGGCGGGTTCGGAGGAGTCGATCGCGGGTAGGGGTTCGGAACTGTCCGATTCTGCGGGCAATACTTCTAATTGCACGCCGTACTGCCAAGGTTTTGCTGGTGCTAATTTGGGATCTGGTAAGCAGGAGAGTTCCCACATTCCAGGTTTGAGCCTGGTGTAGGGAATGATCACGACTAATCCTTCGGGGTTGGTGCGGGCCGATCGGCTTTGGACTTTCCGCTGGGGGGCTACTTCGTCGAAGGATGTATGGGTGATGCGAATTTCGATGTCGGTGTTGGGGTGCTGAATGCGCGCAACGACGCGATATTTGCCTTCTAGAATTTCCACGTCGGGGGTTTCTAGGGGCAACCAGGCGCGATCGCCTTCTTTCTGTAGTAAAAATTCTAATTTTTTCATGTTTGTTTCCCCTTGAAGGCTCCCGCTTGATTGGTCACAGGTTGTGGTTGGTTGAGCGACAGCTACAGATATTGAATTACTTTATGTTGTATAGCCTATCATCTGTGTCGGTCAAGAGGCCCCAAAAGCGCGATCGGTAGAGCCCGTATTCACCAAGCAGTCCTGCACCGGATACGGCATTGCCGTTTCCCTACAGCAATTCGGCAGAGTCTGGCGCCGGAAACGGCATTGCCGTTTCCCTAGAGATGCTTGCATGATAGAACAGGCCGAAAAGCCTGTTTCTTCCCCGCAATTACCACGGACTGCCGATCATACTAAAAGCTGCCCAATAATAAGGATGCGATAAATCTTTGCTATCGAGTTTGGGGATAGACGACGGCAACGGAGTTTCTCCCCTAGAACTCCGCAGTTGCCCATTTTCGATGGTGACTTTACCTTTGATCGCAGCAATTTGTGCTTGCCTGAGAGCTTCAGCTTTAATGATTGGAGGATCTTGAGGTTTGCTGACTTTTAATTGCTGGTAAAACTCTGTCATCAGCGCCAGAGTCCCGGCATCGCTGACATACCACAAGCTGGCGAGGGCAGATTTTGCTCCCGATTGCAGCGCTAAACCGGCAAATCCGAGTTCTGCTTCTTTGTCTCCCAAGGCAGTTCTACAGGCGCTCAATACTAACAGTTCCAGTGGCGGATTGTTCCATTTCAAATCTCTCATTTGAGATAATCTGAGTTGGGTGTCCCAAAATTGAATGTAGGAGTTATCTGGGGTTCCAGGGCGGAATTCGGCGTGAGTCGCGAGGTGGATGATGCCGTATCTTTGTTGCAGTCGCTGTGATTGCAAGTTGACGATGGTAAAATCTTCGTTGATAAAGGATTGACCTGCCCACTGTCGGGCGATCGCACTTAATTCTAACGGCACTGCTGGTAGCGGTTCTTTATTCACGGTTTCCGAGAAAATTGCTGCTCCCATTGCTAAGACGTGGGAGTTTCTGAGATCGGCGTAATTGATGTCTGTAAGCTTGAATGCCGGAATGCGCGCCATGCTGTATTTTTCGATCAGAAATTGCTTGCCATCGTGCATTGCTGCTATGGGTATGGTTCGCAAACCTTCGCCGACGCAGAACAGCAATGTGTCAATTTTTGCTATTTTCAAGTCGGCTTCTAGCGGTGCAATTATCCATTGATAAAGTTGTTGAGCTGATTCTAGATAGCTGGTGGTATTAATTTTGACTGGGTTGGTAATTTCGCTGGTGAATTCTTGGACGACTTGCAGCAGTTTCTCTTGTTTTGCTGAGGGGATGCTGCGGTGAACTGGCGGGCGATCGGGCAATATTAAGATTAGTTCTAGTTGGTCTGTACGCGGGATAGCGTAAATTAAAGCTGGTTTTTTCTTGGTTTTAACTGCTAGGCGGGAGAGAGTTTTTGATATTGATTGGGCGGTTTTTTCACGGGCTGTAAAGTCTTGTTCAAAGTATTTTTGATAGTCTTCTTCCCAGTCTTTTTCGATTCTGGTGACGGCTTCGGTGAGGTTTCCGCGATCGAGCAAATTTCTCATTTCTTGCCCGTTAAGCCCGCCTGGGGCTGTGTTTTGGGCAATTGTAGGGAGGTTCGCGGTGCTCCAGCAGAAAAATATGGTTGTCAAACAGTAAAAAATAGCTCTTTTGATTTTTTTATGAGTCGCGTGTTTTTGGCGGTGCTGCTGGGACTGGTAGTGCATGGTTTTGGGGCGGTTATACCATTTTCGCATTCGAGCATTGAAGATTAAAGAATTGGCAATGAATGATCAAATAAAGGTTTGGATATCTCCTAAAGTTGGATTTTTTTTGAACTATTAATGGCGTATTTCGCTGCTGCATCCCTCTGGAGTGTAAAAACGTTGTTTGAGAGTGCGATCGTCCTGCTCTCTTGCCGTGTTCGCTTGGGGCGGATATTTGATGCTGGCGAGCACGATTATAGCATTCAACACCAACCCCAAGCATCTCCCGCCGAGCCCCCACACACCCCCAACCCCCTGGGCCCATAAATTAGGGGTTTATATGAACTTTGGTAAATTATGTAAAAATTTTGCGTAAAAATCGTAGATCCTGACAGATAGACAAATAGAAGGTTATGCAGGAGGATGCGATCGCTCGAATGGGGCCATCAAGCACCATTGATCAGAGCGTTGGCTGAACTCCGGCGGCCTGCATTAGCTGGTTGGAGACAATTTTTCTGAGTAACCTTGGAACAAGAGATGCCTACTAAGGACGAAATTGACGATCGGCTCAAACAGCTAGCCATAGCTGCCAAAAATCACCAGCCTAAAACTTTAGGGCGACAGAAAGCTGTGACCAGATTAATCATGGAGATTGAAAAACATCAAATTATTAAATGTCCTCAAAATCCAAATTTTTCCTATGCAATCTATCGGGAAATTTGTGCGGAAGCAAAACAGGAATTGATGTTTCGCATCTCCAGGGAAATTCACAACTATCCACCGGAAAAAGGAGCATAACACTTATAAAATTAATATTTATACTCATAAATATCAGGTCAATCATTAGTCCATAATTAAATATATTTACCACTCTCGAACAATCATGAATCCAGAGAAACAAAGAAAGCTGCAAGAATATACCAGAGCGGTAGTCCTGCATAACAAGGAAAATGTGTATAATTTTACTCTTTCAACCTACATTAAATTTTAGCTTATGAACTGTCCCAAGTGCAACTTTGAATACATCTTGAAAAATGGTCGCACTCGCTCCGGCAAACAAAATTTTAAATGTCGAGATTGTAGCAGACAATTTGTCATATCTCCCAGACATCAACCGATTTCAGCACCAACAATCATGGTTGATAGATCGACTTTTATTAGAAAAGATATCTCTGGCTGGGATTGTGAGAGCGACTGGAGTTTCGGAACGGTGGTTACAATACTATGTGAACCAAAAGTTAGGAGCTGTAAAAAGAGAAGTAGAAGTGAAGTCAAAAAAGAAAGAGAAACTAACAATTCAATGCGATGAAATGTGGTGATTTGTATGCTCTAAGGATAACAAGCAGTGGATCTGGTTGGCAATTGATGTATCAACCTTCATAAATTGTTGAAGTATATATTGGCAAAAGAGATCAAGGTGGTACACAGGGATTATGGGATTCTTTACCACCAGTTTATGGTCAATGTGCCGTGAGTTATACAGACTTTTGGAATGCCTAGGTCACAGTTTTTCCTAAAAATAGAGACAAGGCAGTAGGAAAAGAAACGGGTCTGACAAACTATATAGAAAGATTTAATAATACTATGAGACAAAGAATATCTCGATTGGTCAGAAAAACTCTTTCCTTCTCTAAAAAACTCTCCAATCATATAGGAGGAATTTGGTATTTTATTCATGAGTATAACGCGAGTTTACTTATAAATTAAAATCCTTAATTTTCCTTGCTATGCAGGACTACCCAAAATTGTTGCTGGCAATGTCAAGCTCAATCTGCCGAGCCTTGATTTCGGCGGCTTTGCAGTTGATTTGGGTGTAGGGCAAGTTCATGGAGAGCCAATAACGCTTACCTTGCCAACGCCAAGCCAGTCTCAACCGTTCCTGAAAATTTTCAATTCTGACAGTTCCTGCCACTGGTTTCTCCTTTAAAGCAAACCTCATTTTCAGAGGTTAAAAAGCTGTAACCCGCTTCGCTGACTATCATCGCTGTTTCATCGCTAATCTTGTCAGAGCTTGTCACATTTTGTCACTCCTAATTGAGAATGTCTAATGTCGTGGAATTCATAACAATAGCTTTGACATACTCCCCTGCCTGAAGGCAAGGGGATTCTGAATTCAAGCAGTGATTGCTTTGCATTGCCCGTCTTATATCACCTAGCTCGATGGTTGATGCCCCAACCATACAAATATTCAATGCTGCATTCTCATCCCGATCATTTACTGAATTACAGGATGGGCAGCGCCAAACCCTAACCGACAAATCTAACTCTTTTAGAACATGACCACAATGATTGCAAGTCTTAGAACTAGGGAACCACTGGCTGATATAGGTGACAATCTTGCCTTTCTTTTTGGCTACCTATTCCAAGATTTGCAAGAATTCTCGAAAAGCCAAATCGTTAATCTTGCGTCCCCAAAGTTTCTGCATTCCTCTGAGGTTAAGCGTCTCAAAGCACAGTACATCAAACTTATCTGTCAAGTCTTGGGCAAGCTTCCAAAACCAATCAGAGCGGCGATTTGTTACGTCCTCATGTCTTCTTGCCAGATTCAGCCTAGCTCGTTCTCGGTTAGCCGAGCCTTTTTTCTTACTGGACAATTGCCGCGCCGCTTTTTTGATCACATTAAGCGACTGTTTCAGGAATTGGGGCGATTCTATCTTGGAGCCATCAGAGCAAGTAAGGAAAGTTTTCAACCCAAAATCAAAACCAGCGATTCTACTCGGCTCGACTTCAATTGCAGGTTCAGAACTGTCAACTACTACGACCATAAACAGCTCTCCCTCATGAGTCCGCTTAATGATCAAAGTCTTGACCGCCCCCTCAATTTCTCGACTGTTCCAATATTGATAGACTCGACTGCCAATCTTGACACGGTTGCCGCCCAAGAATTTGTAGCCAGCTTGTTTGAGCGTGAAGGATTTGTATTTTCTGACTTTCTTAAAGTTTGGCGGTCTAACTCCTTTTTTGTGATGCTTAAAAAACAATTGGTATGCTTTCTCAATCCGTTGGCAAATGTCCTGTACAGCTTGAGAACCGATAGACTGCCAGAACTTGTTACGCCGGCGTTGTTTAGCGATGTGAGCTTGAAGTTTGGTACAGTTCAGATGCTTTTTGAACATCCGATAGTACCGTCTATGCAGCGCAATACAGTGGTTGTAGATAACCCCAGCCGCGTTAATTTGCCGCTTCAGATATCGATTCCGCTTGTGCTGATAAAACTTAAACTTCATTGTTTTCATGTTAATATTGTACAGCATAACTGTGTACATAGCAATGAAAAAAAGATTAGATTTTAGGATAGAAGAATACGAGCTAGAGATTCTTGAGGCTTATTGCAAAGCTATGGGCAGAACAAAGACTGATGTTCTTAGAGAGTTTATACGGTCGCTCACTAAGAAAAAGCCGTCCTAGAAGGACGGGGCTTTAGACCCAATAATTTCGGTAAAAACAACAAAACCCGCTACCAGAGCGGGCTTTATAAGATGGACGCAACTGGACTCGAACCAGTGACCCCTACGATGTCAACGTAGTGCTCTAACCAACTGAGCTATGTGTCCTCACGAATTAATAACTTAGCACAACATTCGATCGCCTGTCAAGCACAAAAATAAAATTTTTAAAGCAGACACCCACATCCACCGCCCTAATTCCCAACCCGCCAAATCTTCACAGTTCGATCGCCCGAACCGCTAGCCAAACACCCATCAGCACCAAACGCCACCGACAAAACCTCCCCCCCGTGCCCAGTCAGAAGTTCCAGCAAACCCCCCGTAGCAGCATCCCACAAATAAATCGAACCATCCCGACTCCCCGTCGCCAAAACCCCACCATCCGGGCTAAACGCCACACACAAAACATCCCCAGAATTGTCGCTCATACTCCGCAGCAGCGTCCCTCGCCCGTCAACATCCACCCGCCACAACTTCGCCGTACCATCCCGACTCCCACTAACCAAAATCGATCCTTCTCCAACTCCCCCCCTTACCAATGGGGGGCTAGATCCACCTCCAACTCCCCCCCTTACCAAGGGGGGGCTGGGGGGGGTTCCAGCAAAGGCGATCGCCCGCACCCAATCCCCGTGCTCTGCTAAAGTACAAATCGATCGACCATTGCGCCAATCCCACAACTGCAAAGTCTTATCCCGACTCCCCGTCGCCAAAAACTCCCCACCCGGACTAAAAGCCACCGCCTCCACCCCGCCAGCGTGACCAGTCAAAACCGACATCGGCCTACCCTTATTCAAATTCCACAACTGCACAGTCTTGTCCCGACTACCGCTAGCCAAAACCTGACCGTCGCGACTGAACGCCACAGCATAAACCCGATCCTCATGACCGCGCAAAGCGTACCACCACTTACCCTTATTCAAATCCCAAATTTGAATCGTCTTATCCCGGCCACCGGTAGCCAAAGTCGCACCATCAGGACTAAACGCCACACAAGTCACCCAGTCAGAATGACCCGTCAGAGTGTACCAGCGCTTACCCGCCTCCAACTTCCAAATCTCAATCGTCTTATCCTCACTCCCGCTAGCCAAAGTCGCCCCATCAGGACTGAAAGCTACCGACGTGACAGCATTAGAATGCCCTACCAGAGTATGAACGCACCTCCAAGTGGGCGCGCGGGCCGGCAAAACCCGCTGGTTCCGGGGCACAGGTATAATCGTGCCTGCAACCGTTGGCGGCACCGTATTCTGCACCGCAGGCGCAGTCTGTGGGACTGGAATTGCTCTTGGCGCGGGAGTCGGGGGAATCCGTGGAGGCGACTGCTGCGGCTGCAAATCTTGGAGAATCTCAGCTACAGATTTGTAGCGGCGACTGAGACTCGGTTCGATCATTTTGTCCAGAATGCGGCTTAATTTCGGATCGATTTGAACCTTCAAAAAATCTCGCCAAACCCAAACATCTTGATTGATATCGAACAAATCAAACGGAGATATTTGAGTCAACAAATAAATGCAAGTTACGCCCAAACTGTACAAATCGCTGGCATAAACCGCTTGACCTCTAATTTGTTCCGGCGCGACGAATTCGGGTGAACCGATGACTGTTCCTGTTTCTCTCAAACCCTCCACAAGTTTTGCAGCGCCAAAATCAACTAAAACTAATTCTCCGGTTAATGTTGGGTAAGTATAAATAATTGGAGTTTGAGAAATGCGGCGGCGGATAATATTGGGCGGTTTAATGTCTCGGTGAATTACACTGCGCGAGTGTACAAATTCTAATACTGGTAATAAATCATTCAGCAAACTCAAAATTTGATTGGCGCTGAAAGGCCCATTCCGCACTAATTCTTGCTGTAAATTCTCACCTTCTATAAATTCTTGCACTAAATACTGATAGCGTTCCTGTTGAAAGTGCGCTAGCAATTCGGGAATTTGCGGGTGTTTCCCCAATTCGTCCAGCCGCACGGCTTCTCGGTTGAATAATTCTGCTGCTTTTTCGCTGCTGCTGGTTCCTTGGGATAGGGGGAAAAACTGTTTGATTGCACAGCGCGGTTTTGAGGGTTTGTCTTGGTCTATTGCTAAAAAAGTGCGACCGAAACCGCCGCGCCCCAGGGGTTTGATGGCGCGGTAACGCTCTCTGAGCAACAGTTTGGAGCCGCAACTCAGGCAGAATTGAGTTCGATCGGCATTTTGCGGGTTTTGACAGGCGGGGTTGAGGCAATAACTCATAACTGAACCGGGAAGCAATCAGCAGCATATCTCTATGATACTGAGGCAATACCAAATCCGACTTAAATATCCCCTTGATTTCTTAGTCCGCGGAGGCGGACATCGTTTGTGTAGTCGCGGTTTCAACCGCCGAGTCTTATCTGAAGTCCTGACTACAAACGAAGATGCGGTTTGTAGTCAGGACTTTAGTCCTCAAAATTCAAGATGTCGCCTTAACTTTCAAAGCATACTCTTTAAACCTTTCCAAGTCAGCCTGAAGAGTCGATTCAACTACTCCCGCTAGAAATGAATTGTCCATCAATTTGGCCAGCCAGCCGGGAATTCCGTAAGCTACCGTTAGTTTGACAATACTGGTGTTTTTGCGATCGTAAAATCGCACCGCACCACGATTTGGCAAACCGTCCACCGATTCCCACTGCATGATCTGATTCGGGACTAATTTGACAATCCGAGAAAGCCAGCTAAATTCTAACCCGCCCGTTGCGAGTTTCCAGCGCGATAATTCTGGATTTTCTTCGAGAATATGAACAGATTCTATCCACTTCATCCAGCGCGGCAATTGCTCTAAATCAGACCAGAGTTCCCACGCTAATTCGATGGGAATTGCCACTTCTACTTGTACACTATGTTCTAACCAATCAGTCATTCTATTTTAGATTTTAGATTTTAGATTGTTTTTTTTCTAATTTTTTTTTCGTTCCCAGTCTCTGGCTGGGAACGAGAGAAAATCATTAGCTTTTAGCATTTTACATTTTTCAGTCTATCGACTAATGACCAATGACTAATGACCAATGACTAATGACCGTAAGCTTCGAGAATTACCTTGGCCGCTTGATGCCCGGAAAGTGTCGCTCCTTCCATACTGTCAATGTAATCTTGCTGAGTGTAACTTCCTGCTAGAAAGAAGTTAGAAACAGGAGTTTTTTGAGCAGGGCGGAAAACATCCATTCCCGGTGCTTCGCGATACAAAGATTGAGCCAACTTAACTACACTGTACCAAGTCATGTTTAATTCCCGTGCTGAGGGAAATAAATCCTGAACTTGCTTGAGTACGTGTTGGGCGATCGCCTCATTGCTTTGTTTGATAAACGGATCGCCCGGTGTCAGAACCAATTGCAACAGAGAACCTTGTCCTTCTTTATAATAATCCTTGGGACTTGTTAGTGCCAAATCGGCAAAACAAGAAAAATCTGCATCTGCTGAATATAGCAAATTATCGATGCCTACAGCGTGGCTCAACTGTTTGCGCTTGGCTTCATCTTCCAGTTCCGTTACCCAACCGTCGAACCGTAATTGTACAGTAGCAACCGGCACCGTATCTAACTTATAAATGTTGTCAAATTCCGACCACTTTCGCCAAGCTGGGGGCAATATTTTCTGAATTCCAGGAACGTCGCAGGCGAAAACGTAAGCGTCTGCGGTGATATTTTCTTCTGTTTCGCCGTTAGCTACTACCAGACCTGTCACGCGCGTTTCTTCGGCTTCTTGAAACTGAATTTCTCGAACTCTGCGTCGCGTGTAAATTTTGGTTCCTTTGCTTTCCAAATATGCCACAATTGGTTTGTGCAAATATTCGTTGGGAGAACCGGCTAGCATCCGCATGACAGAGGCTTCGGTTTTTGTAGCAAAGAATTGGAAGATTGTCAACATACACCGGGCAGAAATATTTTCGGTGTCGATGAAACCTAGTGCGTAGGCGATCGGGTTCCAGAGTCTTTTGAGCGAGTTTTGGTTGCCGCCTTGACCCCGGAACCAGTCAGCAAAGCTAACTTTATCTAAATTGCGGATCGTTTTCATAGCCCCGTCAAAGTCTATCAAACCACGGACGATCGGGCTAGTTCCCAGGGCGATCGAATTTTGGATTTTGTCTTGTACGGTTAGCTGGGATGTAGTAAAAAATGCCTTCAAACCGTGCAAAGGAGCACCCACGGGAAAGCGAAAATCTAAAGAACCGATTTCGCCGCCTCGATTGATAAAAGTGTGGACGTGATCTTTGAGGAGCAAATCGTCAAAAGCTCCCACTTTTTTCATCAGAGCAAATAAGTTATAATAGCAGCCGAAGAAGACGTGCAAACCCATTTCAACGTGATTGCCGTCTGGATCTACCCAACTGCCGACTTTGCCGCCGACAAAGGGGCGGGATTCAAAAATTTCTACTTCGTGGCCAGCATCCACTAAATCGACTGCTGTGGTCATTCCAGCCAGTCCCGCACCTGCGATCGCAACCCGCATTTTACCTATCCTTTCCAGTATTTTTACAGATTGTAACAAATTTTAGAATTTCCGAAACATTCAAAGTGCGTAAATGCCGATCGCCACTTGTACCCCTCTCTGAATTCTCCCTAAAAAATCCGCACTAATTTCACCGTAAGGGCCTTGTTCCAGATAAGTCTTTTGGACTGCTAGAATTTGCTCGCAGACGGCGAGTGAGTCCGATTCTAACCCTCCTACCCCGGCAGCAATCAAAATCTGAGTCGGAGTTTCCCCCCCGCTCAAATCGCTAGTAAAAGGCACAATCAGTACAGTACGGCTCAATTCATTGCGACTATTTATGGAAACGACAGCAACAGGACGTTTTTTAGTATCTTCTATTGCTCGCAAAGCTCTCACAAGATATAAACTTCGCCTTGTTGCGGATAAGCTTCTGTCATTGTATCAAAGACTTTCCTCTCTTAAAATTTCTTCCATTTGTTCCTCGGCAAATGTTGCCCATTCTTCTTCAAAGTCAATATCTTCTTGACTGCGGTTTAGATAAAATTTCCGCAACTTATCTTCTATTTGCTTAGCGTACCAGAGACGGAGAGCTTGTTCGATCGCCTCCGTCCAATTATCAGTAAGCTGGTCTATTTTGTCAGCGAATTCGGCGTCAAGGGCGACCAACACTTCTCACTTTTGAGTAGAATTTGACATAATAATTCTCCTGAATAATTCAACAAGTAGGGTGCGCCGAAGAGCACCTTACATATTACTTTTACATCTTCCCTCTTCCTTCTTCCTTCTTCCCTCTTCCTTCTTCCTTCGTTTAAAACATCGGCATCAACTGAAGCGGCCCAATTCCCAAATCTTTAGCCGACACCCAGCGCACCTCCAGCAAAGCGATCATATCCTTAAGCTGAGGCTGACCACGAGAAGCACCCATCAACCCTTTAGCAATAATCAAACCGCACCAACCATTAGTTGATTTGCAACGTCGATCCCACTTCTTGCGAGCTTCCTTATGGACGGGATCATTTTCATTAAACTCCCCAAACAGATACAAATCCCCATTTTTAGTTTGCAAAATACCCAAGTCGTATTCCTCCTCCTGAAAAGGATTTTCGCCCGGATTAAAACCAATTGCCTTCACCCCTCCAGCTTCTTTCAAATCCTGAATCATAGTTTTCGCTTTCGGATGAGAAGTTTGAATCATGATTATTGGCAAACCATCTCCGGCGGCATTAATATCACCTTCTGCACCTTGGTGAAATTGGACATTTTCGCGCAGAAAGTCTATCGTATCCCAAGGTACTGCGCCCAGACTCAAAAATGAATTCGGCGGTACCAAATCGTCCCGCAGCAACGGCGTTTCAAAGTCATCATCATCATCATCATCGTCCTCATCATCGTCACCAAGCATCTGTAATAATTCGTCAGATACTTCGGGCATAGTCGAAACTTTAACGGAGATTTGTTGAATTTCTCCGTCAGACTGTGGAATTGGGATGCGGTAGCGACTGCTGAGAGTGGGAAATGTATCTGCTCCCAATTTTCGGCGGCCGTTGCGGAAAAAGCGGTGAAATGCTTCGAGAGCAACTAACATCGTCAGGGCTTCTTCTTCGTAAAGAATCGATCGCAATCCTTCTAAAGGATGGAGGTTGCCAAAATTCGGTTCAATTTCCGATGGAGGCAAATCGGCTAAATCAATTTCGTCTTCTTCGTCATCTTCATCAAAATCGCCGGCACTTTCAAAGGTGAGAAACAAACAGTCCTGTCCTAAGAAAGCCTGTTCTAAATCTTCAAAAGAGTCATCATTGACGACTCGCTCTCGAAACCGCTTCAAGGATTCTAGAGAGCGGTACAGCAAAACTCCGTAATCCATTCTGCCTTGGCCCAATACGGACACGTAGAGGCTGGCGACATCCCATTGATTGATTTCAATCGATATAATTTGGTGTTCGCTCAAAGTCCGCCACGGAGCATCGTGCCAAATTTGAGCAGCTTTTTCCATTAGAACTTCGGCGTACTCAGGCGGTAATTCGGGAGGCCGATTGACAGCGACTTCTTCCATGCCCCGAAATATTTCATCAATTAGGGGCAATTCCGGTACGTAGTCAATGGAAATCCCTAAATCTTGAAGTACGCCCCGCAGATAAAATTGAATTTCTCGGTTTTTAACTACGATTTTTTGGGGGCGGACTGCGGGAGCCGGACTTTGGGGATGTTCCATTGCCCGCAGCAGAGCGCGGACGATCGCCTCTGGGCCGGCATCTGGGCCAACCATGTCCATAGCCCTGACGATGCCTTCAGAGCCATCCACCCAGAGAATGCACTCGCCACCGGCTTCTGGATCGTCGTCGTCCTCTAGCATCATGTGGGAGTCAGCATTAGATAACGGTCGGCGATCGCCCTCCCACACGCTGGGAATTTGAGGTAAGTTTTGTAGCCGACGAAAAGTAGAGCGATTCAGCGCTGCCATAGAGTAAGCCCGTTGGGTGAAGCATTGTTGCGGTGCCACAAAGGGTCAACCGCTGCTTCTCAATCATAAACCCTATGGGGGGAGAGGACATCGAGCTTGGAAGGCGCTGCGGGAATTAAAAATTTAAAACTCAAAATTCTGCCTTCAGTGGGCAGTTGAGAGTTGAGAGTTGAGAGTTGGCAGTTGAGAGTTGGCAGTTGAGAGTTGGCAGTTGACTATTTACTGGCTGATGACTGATGACTAATGACTAATGACTTCCTTCTGCCCTGTACAATGGATGAATAAGATTAAACTCTTAGCATTGGACAGTCTCAGGAGTTCGACAAATTATGACTCAAGCAATTTCCCAACAGCGGGGCATTCAAATGACGGACTCTGCTGTTCGTCAAGTTTTAGCTCTTCGAGAAAAACAAGGTAAAGACCTCTGCTTGCGGGTAGGGGTGCGCCAGGGTGGCTGTTCTGGTATGTCTTACGTGATGGATTTCGCAGACCCCAGCACTGTGAAATCTGATGATGAAGTGTTTGACTACGAGGGTTTTCAGGTAGTGTGCGATCGCAAGAGCATTCTTTATCTCTACGGTTTGGTGCTCGACTTCAGCGATTCCATGATCGGCGGCGGCTTTAAGTTCACCAACCCCAACGCCACTCAAACTTGCGGCTGCGGCAGTTCTTTTTCTGCTTAAATGGGAAAATTGCTTGGGACATGGGTCTGGGGCATTGGTAATTGGTCTCAACCGGCGTTGGTGAGAATTCGCTGACAATAGCGCGATCGATCATTAGCCTCGGATTGACTTCCTTTGTCCCCTACCCAATGCTTTCGAGCAATTATTGAATCCAAAATCCAAAATTGCAGAACATCAGATTGACTTCTGGTGTCCCGCACGGATGCTTTCAGTCAATCTAAAATCCAAAATCCAAAATCCAAAATCGAATGACCCCTGAAGAAATGTTTAAAGACGGTTTCGATCGCTATCAAGCTGGCGAAGCCCCTGCTAATCTGATCCCCGTGTTCAAAGAATTGTGCGAGAAATCCCCCAAAAATGGCAATGCCTGGGCTAGCCTCTCCTGGCTTTACCTGCTGGAAAATAAACCCACATCGGCTCAAAAGGCAGCGAAAACCGCCGTTAAATTGAACCCTCACGACCCCCAAGCTCGCATCAACCTAGCAATCGCGATCCTCGATCTCAAAGAAAAAGGGGTGCGCCCCCACGTAGAAGTCGCTCAGCAACTCCTGATGGCTTCCGATGAGTTGTTCGACGAAGTTAAAAAGAATTTTGAAGAAGGACTAAGCCGAAAACCGGACTGGAAGAGCCTCGCCCGCGTTAAACAGTGGCTTATGGAGCCGTAACCGCGTAAAAAAGTCGATTTTGTGTCGGGGATCAACGAAATCGGCTTTGGAATTTATTACAATTTCGTAATAAATCAATAAATAACTTTATGTAAAACTCAGAATGGCAGTGCTAGTATTTGAAAACTTAGACGATCGACAAACCGGCACAGCGGTTTTCAGACTTGACTACCACAAATACTAGGAGTTGTAACGATATGAGCAACGACAGCCACGTTAACATCAAACCAGCAACCCGCAACCACAAAGGTTTCTTTATTCAGCCCGCTTCTTACAAGTTGATGAGCATAGATAAATCCGGCTGGGCCTTGATTTGCATGGACAAAGCAGTTTGTCATTATGTAGATCCTGATGATTTGCAATTGCCAAATAAATCGGGAATGTCTGAAGGTTAATCCTGAAGTTTTGAGAGACATTAAAATGCTTTACTAAAGTAGCTGCCCTCGATTGAGAGGCAGCATCTTTTTTTTGTCAGTAGTCAGTAGTCAGTAGTCAGTAGTCAGTAGTCAGTAGTCAGTAGTCAGTAGTCAGAAGTTCGGCAACGGATTTTGTAACGGATTTAACGGATGTAATGGATAGAAGTTCGGCAACGGATTTTGTAACGGATTTAACGGATAGAAAAATTACCAATTACCGATTCCCGATTACCGATTCCCGATTACCGATTCCCAATTACCAATTATTAATTATCAATTACCAATTACCGATCGCCAATTACCAATTCCCGATCGCCTAATTGTGAGATTTTAAGGCAAACAGCATTTCAAGCTGAGCAGTTGTCGGTTCTGTCGAAGTTGTGGCTACGCTGACTCCTCGGAGAGAATTGAGCAAATCAGCGACTGGTGGCGAAACTAAATTGGGCTGTACTGCGAGTAAATAACGGTTGGCCCAAGACATGGCTTTTTCCATATCTATGTAAAAGTAACCTTGGTTGGCTTGCGGTAAAGAAGTGGCGATCGCCTGAAAACTCGCACTGCTGCTTAGCGGTTGCGGTGGCGTTGTCGTGATGACATCGACTAAAGGGCCGCCGAAAGCGACAAACACAGAATTTTCATTCAGCCAACCGTGCCCGAATAAAGTGCCTTGCTGCGGTATTGTCCACTCTGTAACTTCTTTTCCTTGGACTTGTCTGGGGGCGACGCTGACTGTGGGATTGCTTTTGGCGATCGCATCGAGTTTTTTCAGGGTGGCTTCCGCTGCGGGGCGATCGCTCGTTTCAAAAATCATCGCCGCCCCCATCCCCAACTGAGACAAAATACCTTGATCCGAACCGATCGCCCCGATCGCAAATTCCCCATTCATCCAGCCAAAAACATCGCGATCCGCATCCAAATCCAACCGCTTAAAACTACTCCTCACCTGCTGAATTCCCCTGTCTACTTCGGGGCTATCTTTTGCCTCTGCCGTCGCCTGCGACCAAAATTGATTAATGCCATTGCCACCTATTACAGCAATGGTTTCACCGGGAAATCTGGGTAACAATTTCGATGCGACTTGCGGCTTTTGCTGCACGAATTTAGGGTCTAACTGAGCGATAGTTTTGATTCTCAATCCCGAACTGTCCGCCCCAATTCCCGCTACCAAAGACTTAACTTGTTTGAACTGGGAAAGCACTGTCGAAGGCAACTGAAAATCATCTGGTAAATTAGCTTTCAATTGCTGCATGGCGGCAGGATAGTTAGCAATGTAAATAGTTGCGATCGGATTCTTGACCCCAGCACTCTCGGAAAAAAACTTAGTTGTACTCTGCTGCGTGGCGAGGGAGGGTGCTCCTTTAAAAGTATCGATCGCCAATTCCACAGGTTTTCTCAAAGGAGCCATGACTAATTGGTCATTTAGCAAAGCCACACTGTAGCGCTTGCCGGTTGGCTCTGCAATTTCCGAAATTTTCACTCCTTTATACTCAGTTTCTTGAATTGTTGCACCTTGCTGAGATTTTAATTTATTCGCAAAATTCCAAGCGCTAATTTTATTTTTGACGCTGACTACAACCAGCAGCTTAGGAGCCTCGGTTGTTGCCCCAGCATCCGGCGGCAACAAAGCGACCATCACCCCCCCCAGCCAAGGCTTTAAGTCCCTCTCAAAGTCGATTTGAGTGCCTGCCAAGCTTTGTTCTTGAAAGGTCTTCAAACCCTGACCGACCAACTTTTGAGCGCCCTGGGTGCCAAATTGCTGCAACTGGGACAGCGCTTGGGGATTGGGGGAGATGAAGGCGGCCATCGTTGCTTCGTCTGGTATAACTTTGGCGCTTTCTTGGGGGTTGGAGACTTGTTGGCTCAAACCCTGGAAGTAAAAGTAGACCGCAGCGCTACCTGCTGCGACGATGGAGGCAGCAATTAGAAGCTTTGATTTTTTTGCAGGCATGGTTTGTGTTCCTCGCGTCCCATATCAGTTTAACTAGATAGACTTGGCTTGTGGTGAGCCGATCGAGCTTGCTGTTTATTTTTGTAGAATTTAAAACGGGTTTGGGCGATCGTGTAAACTGCTGTTGATATGAAGTGCGGGAAGGAAGATGAAAGTAGCGATCGCGGGAGCAACGGGATTTGTAGGTAGCCGGCTGGTGGAGAAACTGCAAGCCGCCGGACATCAAGTGGTGGTTTTGAGCAGGGATGCGGTGAAGGCTGGGCGAATTTTTCCGACTTCAGCTTATCCGAATTTGGAAGTTGTCGCCTACACTCCGGCGGAGTCTGGTGATTGGCAAAAGTCGATCGCGGGCTGCGACGCTGTTGTCAATTTAGCTGGGGTGCCGATTGCGGAGGAAAGGTGGACGGAGGCGCGCCAGCGGGCGATTTTGGACAGTCGCAAACTGACGACGGAAAAATTGGTAGAGGCGATCGTCAATGCTAATCCTAAACCATCGGTATTTGTGAGCGCATCGGCGATCGGCTATTACGGCACCAGCGAAACGGCCGAGTTTGATGAAAACAGCCCTGCGGGAAACGATTTTTTAGCAACAGTTTGCAAAGAGTGGGAAGCAGCGGCGCAACCTGCAAAAAATGCGGGCACAAGGCTAGCAATTTTGCGGCTGGGGATAGTTTTGGGAATGGGAGGCGCGTTGGCTAAAATGCTGCCGGCTTTTAAACTATTTGCAGGCGGCCCAATTGGGACAGGAAAACAGTGGTTTTCTTGGGTTCATCGCGAGGATGTGGTCGATTTAATTTTGTACACCTTGCAAAATCCGCAAGTTGAAGGCGTTTTGAATGCGACAGCACCGAATCCAGTGCGGATGAATGAATTGTGCGAAACTTTAGGGGCAGTTTTAAGTCGGCCTTCTTGGTTGCCGGTGCCAAGTTTTGCTTTAGAATTGCTGCTGGGAGATGGTGCTAAAGTTGTTTTGGAAGGGCAGAAAGTTTTGCCTAAACAAACTTTGGCTAGTGGTTTTAAATATCAGTATCCGACGCTGAAATTAGCACTTGAAGAGATTTTGGCTGGTCATTAAATCCTGGGTTTTGAGGGGGCGGGCACGGGGGCACCGCCCCTACGATCGATCGGGGCGGACACGGGGAAAATCTATCCTTTTCTGGCTCTGCGCTCTCTGCGCCCTCTGTGGTTCATAAAAAAATATGAACAAAAAAGAAGTAACAGCAACTTTAAAAATTCCCGCACAACTTCCATTTCTTCAGGCTATCTGCTGGCAAATTGCTGATGTCAAACTTTTGACTCTCCCAGAAATGCTTTGCCGCTACGAATCGGGCTGGGATTATTGGGGAGTTTTGGGAAAACCGAGTTCGGAGGAATTGTTTTTTATTCAACAAATCAGCCAATATTATCAGTCTTGGTTGGTGGCGGAACTTGATAGGATTTGTCCCTCGCCAGAAACTTCAGAAAATAACGTGATTGATCGATCGACCTTTAAACACGAATTTCATCAAAAAATCTTAACTGTACTCAGCCATTTAAACGTCGAATTTCTACAAGAATGTCGGGCTTACTTTGGCGGCGGAACGCTGGTAAGTATGCAGCAAGGGGAATATCGGTTGAGCAAGGATATTGACTTTATGTGTCCGATGGATGGCGGCTACCGTCTCCTGCGCCGCCAAGTTGCTGAAGGCGGCTATGATGCGATTTTTTCTGGGCGCAGCGGCATTTTTTTGCCGCAGGACATTCAAACGAACCAGTACGGGATCAGATTTCCGGTGATTGTGGACGGGACAACGATTAAGTTTGAGATGGTTTGTGAAGGACGAATTGAGTTCGGTGAACCGAGTTATCCCAATTGGTCGCCTGTTCCTTGTTTGAATTTAGTCGATATTTTTGCGGAAAAGTTGTTAGCCAATGCCGATCGATGGCCGAGCGATCGGGTAAATTCGAGAGATTTAATCGATTTGGCAATGCTGAGGTTGGCGAGTGCTCTTCCCCAAGAGGCGATCGACAAAGCTGAAGCTGCTTATCAAGTTATGCAGCCGCTAGGGCGATCGATTCAGTATTTCCAAGAACGTCCTGAATATCGGGAAAAGTGTTATGAGGTTTTGAGTATTGCAGAGCCAAATCAAGTTATTGACGGTATCGATTTACTAGCTCAGGATTTAGGGAAGGAGTTAACAGTCAGGACTTTTAGCGAAGATGTGCAGGATTTTGACTTGATTTAGTTCTGCACGTGGAAAACTGGGTTGATCTGTTTTCACTAATGATTTGCGATCGCCATATCACGATGATAATGATATAATTAAGTGAAAATTCAAAACTCAAAAATTTTTTTATTATACCATGACTAGCCCTACTGCAACTCTTTTAATTTCCTGTCCCGATCGCAAAGGACTTGTCGCCTTACTGGCTAATTTTATCGCCTCCCATAATGGCAATATTATCCATGCCGATCACCATACAGATTTTACCGCCGGATTATTTTTAAGTCGTCTGGAATGGCAATTAGACGGTTTTGACTTAAATATCGAAGAAATCACACCTGCTTTTAGTGAACTTGCCAAGGATTTACAAGCAAATTGGCAATTACATTTCTCCCATAAAATTAGACGAATTGCGCTCTGGGTAAGTCGTCAAGATCATTGTTTATTAGACTTGATTTGGCGACAACGTTCTCAAGAAATCCGGGGTGAAATTCCGCTGATTATCAGTAATCATGAAAATTTAAAGCCGATTGCTGCACAATATGGTATCGACTTTGAGTATATTCCCATTACTAAAGATAATAAAGCTATTCAAGAAGCACAACAGTTAGAAATTCTTAAAGATTATAATATTGACTTGGTGGTTTTGGCGAAATATATGCAAATTTTGAGTCAAGACTTTATGGTGAAGTTTCCCACTGTGATTAATATTCACCATTCATTTTTGCCAGCTTTTGTCGGGGCAAATCCCTACGAAAGGGCTTATGAAAGAGGAGTGAAAATTATTGGTGCAACTGCCCATTATGTGACACCTGATTTAGATGCAGGGCCGATTATTGAGCAAGATGTTGTGCGTGTGAGTCACCGCGATGAAGTGTCTGATTTAGTTCGTAAAGGTAAAGATTTAGAAAGGGTTGTTTTGGCAAGGGCGGTGCGATATCATTTACAAAATCGTGTTTTAATTTATGGTAATCGGACTGTTGTTTTTGCTTGAATTTTTGACTTTAATTGCTAGTGCGTTGCTCTAATTTTGGGACGGGCAAGATGCCCATCCCACAAGAAAAAATAAATATTTTTTCGGGACAAGCCTCTTGCCTGTCCAGCTATTTTTGTAAGAGGTATAATAAGCAATCCGGGGAATGCGAGGTGCATGAAATAGCTCCTCGCATTTGATTTATCTCGGCAACTTACATTCGGGGGAATAATGTTTCGGCGTAAGCGCGATCGATCAATTGGCGAGCAACTGTCTGAATTCCGGTATGTTCATAATAATTGGTAGTCATGTCCAAAAATGCGGCGACATAATCCAATTTGTCATCGGTAATATCAACGTATTGCTTGAGGTTGCCTAAAACTGTGGCGGGAGTTAAGCCACGAGATACCACTAAATTGTTCATCCAACCTTGGGCTGAGGCGAAGGTTGTTGTGACGAATCCGAATTTTTGGGCGTTATTTGCGCCGGGAATTAGGTTGCTGATGTTTTGGAATGTTGAGTTTTGCTGCAAGGTTGAAGGATTCAATCCGCTTAGGGTGTTTTGCGCTACTCTAAGGAAGTCTGGGCCGAGGGGAATTAAACCGTCAGCGCATACTAATGCAGCCATCCGCATCAGAGATTCATTTTTGTATTCTGATAAGTAATTGGCAAAGCTTCCCACGTTGTCAAGGGAAATTTTGTTGAGTTTGCAGAAGACGATGAGTTCGATCGCCACTTTGACGCATAAGTCGATCGTTTGAGTGGTGTCAGCCTTGGGAGTCAGGCGGCTCATAAACGAGAGAAAGCCGATTTTTTCGCCGATTTTATTCGCCATAGCCGTGGCACCCAAGGCACTGTCGGCGCTGTCTGCAAGCTGGTAAAGCTTGACTGCGCCTTGATATGGCTCGTTGGAGTTGGCGTAAAGCTCGATCGCCCTGGCGCGAATTTTTTCCACTAAAGCGCGCTCGGTTTCCCCTGTGAGCGATCGAATAGTATGATCAAAACCAGATAGATTATTCCACTCCCCCGGAACCACAAAATCCAGGGATTTGAGCATCATCACAGTAATCCCAGAATCCGGCAAATTGTCAACCAATTCCACAATTGATTTGCTCACGACAAACTCCTAAATAACCATATTTGATAGTGTTCTTCCCAATACTCCAACTCCCCCAAATCCGATTCCAGATTTTCCGGTAATCTCAGATGAGATCTAATGCTCATAGTCCGATTGGCTTGCAGTGAGGAATGCGAGTCAGCATCCAAAAAAGAACTAAAGTCCTCACTACGAAGCTTGTAAAATTTCATTGTCTCAAATCACGAAAAATGACATATATATGTTATAGTAGATAGCGCAAAACAGAAAAATATAAAATATGACTGTTGCAGTTAACAAAACTCCGGGATTAGCCTCGCGTTTAGTAAATGGCGTACTCTCCATCAAGCCTTTGGCCGCCCTAGCCAAGCACCAAGCGCGGGAAATGATGATCAAAAGAGCTGAAAGAATCGGAGTGCATTGGCGACAAGAAGCGCAAGCACTTTTGGCCCGCAATTGGGATGCAGAATTGCTCAGCGTAGAAAATCCCAATCTGGTTTACCCAAAATATTATCTAACTTCATTCCACGCTTACGAAAAAGGTAATATGAGTTGGGAAGCTGCGACAGAAGTTGAAGTTGCAGCCCGTGCAGTTCATGCGGGAATTTGGCCCGAAGCGGGTGCAGATGGTGATGCGAAACTCCGCGCCAGTTATCACGAAATTGTCAAAGCTAAAATTGGCAAAGCACCCCAAGATATTGTGGATTTGGGATGCAGTGTGGGAATGAGTACGTTTGCGCTTGGGGATGTTTACCCGGAAGCAAAGATGACTGGGGTGGATTTGTCGCCTTATTTTTTGGCAGTTGCTCAATACCGTTCCCAACAACGAAAATCTGAATTTCCAAATCAAAAATCTCCGACTTGGCTTCACGCTGCTGCTGAATCTACTGGTTTGACTGCGCGTCGTTTTGATTTGGTTTCTATTTGTTTAGTTTGTCATGAATTGCCGCAGAAAGCTACTAAAGAAATATTTCGGGAAGCTCGGCGTTTGCTTCGCGCTGGCGGACATTTGACAATTATGGATATGAATCCTCAGTCGGAAGTTTATGCCAAAATGCCTCCTTATATTTTGACTTTGCTCAAGAGTACGGAGCCTTATTTGGATCAGTATTTTGGGTTGGATATTGAGCAGGCTTTGGTAGATTCTGGTTTTGCAGCGCCGACAATCACTCGCAATACTCTCCGACATCGGACTATTGTTGCTGAGGCGATATAGCGGTTTTCAGTTGACTGAATTACAGATGCTGGGTTAGGACATGGCATTGCCGTGTCCTACTCTATTTAAGTAAAGGTTGATGTGTAAAAACTTTTGCGCGTCAATGACGATGCCAAACTGGATTCGATCGCAAATGTAGTAGAATTAATACTTAGACAGCAATCTTAGCTAAGCTAGATCATTTTGATAGAACTCTAAATAAAGGACATCATCATGAACCCGACAGCCCCTCATCAAAACGTCATTGATTGTTTGCAGGTTATTTTGGATGCCACTGCATCAAAAAATTACGAGCTGTTTACCACGGTGGGCGATGCAGGTTACAAAGCCGGCATTACACAAGAAATGTTCGATCATGTTAGTGATGAACTCGGTTGTCGTCTGCAAAACGGCTATTCAATTAGTTATTTTGGTGAGTTGACACAAGATGGTTTGCAGGTTTATTTGTGGAAGCTGAGTTTTGCAGATGGTGGAGATGAATTTGTGGCACGCATGACTATGAATGAAGATAAAGTTGCTGGGATTTTCATAGCATGATGTTTGATCTAGGTTGGTATTGAGGACTTCAGTCTTCGTAAAACATAAAACTATGAGGACTTCAGTCCTCACTACCAACTTAGTTGCACTCTGAAATTTATGTGCAATCGGCAAATTAATGCGAGGCAATTAGGTTTTAATAGATAGTTGTTGTCATACATTGAATTATGGTACAGGTTAAAATCTCCGGCTTGAGACAGTATCTCGATCCCATTAAGCCGCAACTCTCTGATGTTATTAATTCCTGTGTCGTAGATGCACTCCAATATCCACCCGATAAACGTTCACATCGATTCTTTCTGTTCGACTCCTCTGATTTTTTTTATCCTACAGGGCGCACAGAACGTTACACTATCATTGAGGTGAGCATGATTACAGGACGCAGTGGTGAGATAAAAAAGCAGTTGATTCGTTTAATGTTTGAGCGATTACAGCCCTTTGGAATTTCCCCACAGGATTTAGAAATCACGATTTTTGAGAATCCCAAGCACAATTGGGGTTTTCGAGGTTTGCCCGGCGACGAGCATCAACTCAACTATAAAATCGAAGTCTAGCCGATCGCCCTTAACTTAGCAGAAAGTGGTCGATCGACTAAAAGCTCGATCGACTGCCAATCTCTCCCCTCAGTTAAAAAAGCTCGATCGCCCTTAACTTCCCCGCAACTGCTTGACCAAGTGAACTAATTCTGGTAAAATCAACTTTTCCACAGCTAGTTTTACGCCATTGCTAGAGCCAGGAAGAGAAAAGACTAACTTACCTTGATACACGCCTGCAACGGCGCGAGATGCGATCGCCCTCGAACCAATTTCTTGATAACTCAAATACCGAAAGATCTCCCCAAATCCCGGTAAAATCCTGTCCAGCAAACTCTCCATCACATCGTAAGTAGTATCTCGTGGAGAAATACCCGTCCCGCCACTCAAAATAATCGCATCCACATCTTCGCGCTGGGAAAACGCCTGCATTTGCAATACAATTTTTGCGGCATCATCTTTAACAACAGTGTAAGCTACCACAGAGTGACCGGCATCTTTTAGCAACTTTTTTGTTAACAAACCGCTATTGTCTGTGTCAGGAGATCGCGTATCGCTAACAGTCATGATAGCACAATTGACGGTTATTTTAGATGAATCGGGGTGAGGAATTTGCGTCATAGTTTCTCGTCGTAAGTAATCGGCAACCAGCAACTGGCGATCGGCTTCCTTACCAATCACCAATTACCAATTACCAACCACCCATTATGCCTTGTTAAATCCTAAGCCGTTTGCTTCCGAGTAGCGTTCCATGAAACGCATAAAGCGTTCCCATTCATCGGCAGTTTTCATGAGATAAAGAGCTTCCAAACCCGCAGGTTGACCGTTGATGAACTTAGCCTTAACTTCGCGAGTCACAAGTTCCCCTTCTTCGTCCATCATGTACATTCCAGTAATATCTTGGGTACTATCGTTGCTCAGAGATTTGGGATTTTCAAAGATAAACGTCGCAGTGCCTTGAGCTCCGCTTTTAGAACGGGTTAGGCGGACTTCAGGCACAGTATCTTCGTCTATACCGCGGGAGAATTGAATTTTAGCCATAATCTGAGAGTTGAACCTTAAAAATTGCTTAATTTCTTAATGTTTTAATCTTGACACTCCCCGCGCTAAAGCGACGGGGATTCTTAAGACTTTTCAGCCTTAATATCCCTATTGCTAGGGTTTCCGGGCGCAATCCTTTTGCCAAATGGCGGTCTGCTATCCTAGTCTTACAACTAGCTCCTCAGTCGTGACTTTCCTCCAGTCCGGGGGTAGGTTTTTAACGTCTATTACTGACGATTTAATAGGCTCAGAATCTTAGTATTAGTTGTGATTAATTGTTTTGAGCATCCGTACTGCTGTTAAGCTAGATACTTGATTTCTCAAAATTCGCAACTTTTGACTCATTTGATGATAGCACACTTGCCAGATATTTGTGCAATTGGTATATTTAATAGGCAGGATAAATCCTGCGACGCCCTTTCATCCCTGGACTAAAGTCACAGGGTTTTCAGGGTATTCTCTATAAAACGATTTGGACACTCGGAAGTCAAGACTTGGGAGGAGGAGAGAGGTTGATTGCAACTCTGCCTTGTCCCCTTTCTCCCAATTGCCTTAGACGATGTAGGGAGAGTTAATGGGTTGTGCCCGGTTTGTGGCTACGAGAGTTTGGTAGACGAGGGCGGATATCTCGCCACGGGTGATGTCGCGGGCGGGGGAAAGCTTGTCGCGCGCGGGATAGTTGACTACGATTTTGCGCTCTGTGGCGGTTGCGATCTCGTCGGTGGCAAAACTCGGAATTAAAGCTCGATCGGCATAAACGCTCAAAGAATTAGGATTGCCGCCCGTAAACTGCAAGCCATTTACCAATGATACGATCGCCTGAGCTCTAGTCAAATTCTGTTCCGGGCGAAACGTGCGATCGGGATATCCAACCAAAAACCCACCTCGATTCGCTTTGACGATCGCACTTTGCGCCCAAAAATCCGCCGCCACATCCTTAAACACCGTCGCTTCACGGCGCGGCTGCAAGTCAAACGCCCTCGCCAGCAACGCTGCATACTGAGCTCTAGTTAAACTCTGATCAGGTTTAAAAGTGCCGTCGGGAAACCCGCTGACAATATTCATCTTAGCGAGGCGATCGATAAAATCCTTAGCCCAGTGCGTGCTGATATCGCTAAACTTTACGCCCCCAGGAGTTGGAGTCGGAGTTGGAGTTGGAGTCGGAGTTGGAGTTGGAGTTGGCGTCACATTTCCCAGCTCAAATAAACCTTTTACTCGCGAAGGATTGAGCTGATTTCCCAGTGCAAAAATCTTAGCAGTAGTCGCATTTTGCAAATCAAATTCGCCATTATTCGCAAAAATATTCCCCCCCAAATCTTGAGCCGTACCAAGATCTGGCAGCGATTTCCCCACAGCAGTCAAACCGTCTTCGGTATTTTTTTCAATGCGATTCTTCCGCACAACGGGCTTAGATTCCCCTGATAAAACAATACCGGAGCGATTTTCCAAAATTTGGTTATCAACAATCAAAGGAGCAGATTTGTCTTGCAGAGAAATGCCGAAACCAGTATTTTGAAAAACATTGCGCCGCAGTACGCCTTTAGCAGTTTCCGCCACGATTACCCCAGCAGCCGAGTTTTGTACAAATCTGTTGTCGAGAATCGCAGGATTCGCCGAACCTGTGATAAAAACACCTTCGCGCTTGCAAAGTGTGAAAGTGCAGTTAGCCACTGTGGGAGCAGTTGACTCAATCCAGACTCCGGTGCCGCGACTCTCCAAATTAGTCACAGTTACGCCGCGTAATTCGGCATCGGTTTCTAGCAATATGGTGATATTTTGACTGGCTGCGGTGGGACTGACAAATTTGCCGCTTCCTTGAATCAGAGTGCCGCTTCCTTTGTTAGTTTCGCTACCGATAACTTTGACTCCAGAGGGAATTTCTAAGGGGAATTGTTCGCCGCTGGCTGCGCTGTAAGTTCCCGGTGCTAGCTGAATAATTGTTCCCGATGCAGCGCGGGCGATCGCGCGGGCGATCGTTTTCAAGGGAGCCGATTGGCTGCCGGCGGCTGCATCGCTGCCTGTTTGCGGGTTAACGTAAAGTGTTGCCATGTTTTTGCTGTATGGATAATTTGTGATCGGGCCTTTGTGTACTTTTCATTCTCTACTAAGCTGACCCCGGATCTATATTCACCTTTAATTTCGCAGATTATTTACTTGCAGGATATCCGTAATATCACCCATCAGGAGCAACAACCGCAGGGGGGATTGCCCCTACACAGCAGTAATTCGATTTGAGATTGTAAAATTGAATAATTTGTAGTGCACTGCGCACCGGTGTCTAAGTCAACTGGTACGCATTGCGCACCCTACAAACTCAATTTTTAGTCATTTTCACAATACAAGATGCCTCCAAAACTACTACAGTTTCATTCTGAAAAACAGCACAACTTGTCATTGCTGGAGCTAGTGCGGGAATTTTCCCTTGTTTGAGAGCAAGCATCGCCTCCGGTGTCGCATCAAAGTCATCCATCCAGCCGTAATCTTCTACATACTTCAGAGTCAAAGCATTCCGAGTGAGCATCCAAAAATCAATTCCATAGCTGTTAATAAAGTTTTGCAAAACAGCCCGATCGTCCGTATATTGAGCGCGAATTAAATCGCTAACTCGCTGCCGAAATCTGCTATAATAGCCTTTTTGATACGGCACTGAATATTCCTTTGCCACCAAAACAGAACGCTGGCTAAAAGTCGGTATGTTGTCGGCTTCGGAGGCGATCGAAGCAATCAGAATATCTTTAGGTTGTTGCTGAAAAAAACTGTACAAACTGGGCATTTTACCTTCTATATACCCGACTATAGGAAACTTTTCAACAAAGCAGGGATAAAAAACAACGGCAACAAGGATTATGGCTGTGGTAATTAGTACAACTAAATTTTTGAAGTGAAATTTTGTTTCGGTGGTTAATGCCCAATTACAGATTCCATCGATAATTAACGTTAGGACGATCGCACTTATCGACACAATAATAAATCGCAAACTATACGCAGTATAGCGTCCAGGTTGATAAAGCTTAAAAATGGTGGCGTGAGCCGCTAAAAACATCACCGATGATCCTAAAAATAGCTGAAGTAACAGCCAGATTTTGCTAGTAATGCGACTCGCTAAGGGAAAGGCCGATCGCCAAAACAGCAGCAGCGGAAATAACAGCGCCACACAGTGAGTTACAGGCGTAAACAGCGACTTGGGAAACATCCCGCTGCCCCTACCAGTCAGCCAATAATCTACCGGATTTGGACGAAAAAAAGCATTTCTGCCGTCTGGTGCAAATACTCCCATTTGCTTAGCTTCTGCTGCGGTATAAGTCGGGCCAAATTCAGATTTATCTAAGGCATAGGGCAGCATTACTAAAAAGATTATTCCCAAGCCTGTAGTGCAAAATAGGTAATTTGTGCGATCGCCCGACAAGTGCAAACGGCCGTTTTCCCAGCTTAGCAGCCGCAAAACTAAAATTCCGGCAGCCACCAAGGCGTAAGGAGGGTAAAATAGTCCGATTAGGGCGATAGCCCCCAAACATGGTAGCAACGAATTCCGGGATAAATAATATAAAAAGCCGAGAAATATCGGGTAAATAAAAGCTCTGGGCGTTGCGGAAGCCAAATCGTCAGTCATCCAGATATGCTGATTTAGCAGCAAAGATGCTATAAATCCAGTCAGCGGCACCGGCAGCATTTCTAGGCAAAGTCCAAAACAGTAATAAGTGGAGATTAAGCCGAGAAATAGCGGCAATATTTTGTGCAATAATAGGGGGTGAATGCCAATTGTTACTGCTATTTTGTAGAGCGTGCTGTATCCTGCTGGAGCGACTGATTGAAAGTAGTTAGCGATGAAATCGTTGGGGAATAATTCGCGATCGACAAACCGCATCATCCAGAAAACGTGCTGTCTCGCATCGTCTTGCACCACATACTCGGCGCTAAAGGCTTGCTGGATGCCTAACAAACCATAAATTGCGGCAAATGTCAAGCTCAGAGTCAACCAAAATATTGTGCGCGATCGGGATTGTTCATCCACAGTCGCCGTCAGAAATTTGTGCAAGCGGGCTATTAATACCATTTAAGATTTTAGATTGGGAAAGAATGTGAAGGACGCACAACGCGAACCAGTTTACCTTGCAAAGATTCTGCTACTGTAATCGTAATGTGAATTCGGCTAACGAGTGCTTCCCAGTCGCGATCGTTCATACAGTAGCCGCGGTTTCAACCGCCGAGTCTTATGGCGGCATATTGCCTCAGTAATTGTGTCATACCAATTTTTTATGAGGCTGCATAGAATCCGATCCGCCCCTAGCCCCCCTGGTGGGAGGGGGGGACAAGATTCCGATCAAAGTCCCCCTTGCTTTCGGGGGATGCGAGGGGGATCGAGATATGTGCAACTTCACATTAAATTGGTATCAGTTGCATAAATTCTATTAATTAACCCAATTACTGCTGCCGAATCCCATTGAGAAACTCAGTCCTTGCCTCAATTATTGAAGGCATCAAAACGCAGCGTACCAGCAATTCTAAATCCAACTCCGGCAAAAACTCACTTCTTGAAACTTGCTCGTAATCATCGTCGCGCAGCCGATAGACAGCAAGCTGATTATTTTCCCAAAACCAAACTTCTGGGATGCGAAGTCGCAGATATTTAGCCAGTTTATTTGTGCTACCGCTAGAAATCGTTACTTCCACGGCTAAATCGGGATGCTCTTTCCTTGAACCGATATAATAAGACTCGTCAGGTTCAAAGGATACATCTTTTGCCTGGTTTCTGCGAGTTGCACTCCCTACAGGAATGAAATTAATCCCTTTCTCAAAAAAGTAAAGTCCTATAAATATAGCCAAAATACTTTTTATCTGTTCGTGGTCTTCGCCTAGTGTCATAAACTCCACACACCCATCTAAATAAGTTATTCGCAAGCCTGGGGCATCTTTTATTAAGGTTTCTAGCGCTTCAAATTGCTCCCAAGTATAATAGCCTGGTAAGGTAAAGCGTTCTTCTTTAAGAGTTGTTATTGGTTCTGAAACTTGTACGATCATGGGCGTAATGCTCCGAATAAAAATCAGTAGCCCTGCCTTAGTATAACATATACAGGGATTACTCATTAATAAAAATTAGATATGATTAAGTTACAGATCAGACGGCGGTTTCAACCGCATCTACAAAAACGATGTCCGAGTTCAGAGGGACTAAGAAATAAAGGGGTATTTAAGATTGGACATACGGTTTCAACCGCCGAGTCTTATTGTGGCATATTGCCTCAGTACAGGTGAAATTGTGTAAAATTTGGCTTGTTGTTCTATCAAGCAGCGCCGCGATAAAGATTGCAGCGCATTTACCAAGTCTGAGGCGGGAATTCGGCTATTTTCTAGCAATTGGGTGAGGTTAATTGCATCGCTTGCTTTGGCTAACAAGGAGAGGACTTGTTTTTCGAGTTCGGATAGGCGACTAAATTGTTGCTGTAAAACATCTTTCAAATCTTCGGGCAATAATATAATATCATTTAATAATAACTCTGTGACGCATTCGCCCAACTCTTGCATCTGAGTGGCGACGCTTTTTAACCACAGGGGATTACCTTGGTAGCGGTGAATCAGTGCTGAGTAGTTGTCGATGTCTGCTAATCCATAATCTCTGAGGATTTCCCGTCCGGCGGCGATGTCTAAACCTTTGAGTTGTAAGGTGTTAATTTGTGTATTTGGGTTGTTAATTTGAGTGAGTTCTCTGGGTTGTTCCCAACCGATTAGCAGGAAGCAACTTTGATGGGATTTTTTTTCTATTTTTTTGAATAAAGAGCGATATTCTTCGTATTTGGGTTGATATTTTCCTGCTAATTCGCCGCTGCTGAACAAGTTGTGAATGTCATCTAAGATTATTAAGCAGCGATATTTTTGTAAATATTTAATTAGGGGTAATGCTTTCTGGTTGGTTGTGGGTGAGTCTTGCTTTTGGTACTGGGAGAAAAACTGGATTAGGTTGGCTTCAAATTCCGGGAGGGTGGGGGATGTGTCGAGGTTGCACCAAATGACGTATTCAAATTCGTGTTTAATTTGTTGGATGAGTTGTACTGCGAGTGTGGTTTTGCCGATGCCGCTGATGCCGGTGAGGGCTATGAGGCTGCTGTTTTGTTGTAGAATCCAGTTTTTGAGGGTTTGGAGTTGTGGGGTGCGATCGTAGAAAGCACCTAATTGCGGCATTTCGCTTAAGTCGTGATGGGATGTTTCTTGATTTGGTTGGTGTGGATTTGGTCGATCGGGCGGATGTCTAGCTTCTCCACAAATATTGAAACTACTAATTGCTACAAAATCTTGAACATCTTGTGCAAAGTTTAAAACATTAGAGTTTTGTAACCTGTCCATTGCCGATCGAAAATTCGTTTTACTGACTTTTTCTCCTAACTTTTCTGAAAGTATCTGCCATAATTCCGAACCCGTATTCCTAACACCACTTTCAGAGCAGTCAAACTCTTTGGCTATGTGCTTGTATGTCTCACGTTCTAAAGTGCCTTTTAGTACCGCTTCCTGTAAGTCGTCGAGGTGCTGACCCGTTTTCTCGAAGACTATGTTATCTGCGAGGTGTAACATTTCTTTAAGATTCATCACGGCGGGAAGATGTGGATTTTTTATGTATTATAGCTCACATCTGCCGACCTTCTAATACATTTTTAGACAAAACTAGATTAAAAAGAGTGAACGTGGGGGAAAATTGTCGGCAAAATTGAACATTTTTCGACTAGACAAAGCTTGAATTTATTAAGGATAATGGAAAAAAATCAAAACAGAAATTAATTTATGAGTTATCGAAATACCGTCAAAAAAGTCAAAGTGGTTGCAGAAACTGGTGCTGCGCTAGGCGCGGCTGCCAGTGGTGCTGCGCTAGGCGCGGCTGGCAGTGCTGCTACAGGGTTGACTGTTGCAGCAACTTCAGGAGCAGGAATTACTTCAGGCCTAGCCGCAGCAGGTGGTGTGGTTGGTGGTGGTATGGCGGCGGCTCCTGCGGTATTAGGAGCAGGCCCTGCTTATCTTGGGGCAAAAATAATGAATGAAACTTTGTTCAAAGACCAACCTAACTTGTCTGGGGAAGAGAATGATGCTCGTGCAGCGGCAAGAACAGCTACAAACATTGGGGCTGCTGCTGGTCTAGTTGGTGCTGGTGCTGTAACGGTAGCTGGTGGTGCTTCTGGTGCTGCAATTATGGGAACCCTTGCTGGTATCGGTGGCGTTGTCGGGGGAGGCGCGATCGCAGGTACTGCCATAGTTGCTGCTGCACCTGTTGCTGCGGCGGCTGCTATTGGATACGGAATATATAAACTTTTTGGAGGTAAAAAGTAAAGATAGTTAGTTCAGTTTGATAATAAAGGTTGGGTTTCCTGTTGCAACCCAACCTTCATCGGCGTTTAGTCTGGCTTTAGTATTTCCTCGCAGCCAATATCAGAAAACTGCGAGCGATTGAAAAGGTAAGCTTGGCTATCTATATGCAGCAGCAAATATTACAGGGTTGGGTTATAGGTTCTGTTTCTTAGCTTTGGAGTATACGGATGTTTGGTTGGCTATCTGAAATATTTAATTGGTTTTTGAAACTGTGGAATCGCTTGGACGATAAAACGAAAGGTAAAATTATAGAGGAAGTTGTCAAGTCATTTGAAAAGTTGCTTCGTGCTTTTTATGGTTCGTGGAAAAATCGGTATTATAAGTGAGAATAAGTGATGAGTAATTTTCAGCAGGAATTTATGGATGAGATTGAGCAATCACCTACTCAATCAATGAAGAGTAATTTTAAGGAATTCATGGATGAGATTGAGCAATCACCTACTCAATTAGTGCCAGCATCTCATTTAACTCTTCCATCCCTTCAAATGGGTTTAACAGCAGCAACTTTCCTTATATTGACGCCATTTTCATTTTCAAATAATGAAAAGCAAAAATTCTCAGAAGAGGTGTCCAGCTTAATTCAGAATGAATCTTTTTTATCGGACTTCAGTAATCAAATTGGTGAGCCTTTAGAACAGGAATCTGAAGATGACTTCGTGAAACGCGGTAGCAATAGGTTAAGACAGATGCTTTATGATAGATTTGGCATGAAAGCTTGAATGGATATAATGTTCAGGCGTGTCGTAGTATTCGCAGCATAACTTAGTCCGATCGCCCCATCCGACATATTCCATTAACCCTCGTGTCACCCCAACCCCTGTTTCCACTGACAATCCGATTCATTTCCACCATCTCAAAGGGCGCTGATTGCACACTGGGGCGTGAAGCGTAGCTATCCTGTAGGGCGATCGCCCAAGCAAACAAAGGGCGATCGCCCTCTGCGGTACAATATCAGTGTAGCGATCGCGAGGCGAGACTATGCAAACCATCCTTTTAAGCCGCGCAGAAGTGGCACGGCGCGCCAGACAATTGTACGAAAACAGCATCCGCCAACAAGTCGAGATAGAGGAAAACATCGGGAAGATGGTAATCATCGACTTTGAATCAGGAGACTACGAAGTAGATGAAACTGGGTTAAAAGCAGCCCGCAACCTGGGAGTAAAACATCCCAATGCTCGTCTATTCGGCATCCGTATTGGATACAATGTAGCTGTGTCATTCGGTGGAGTTATGGAGCGTGTATACAAATGATTTCGGGTATTGTGACTGATAGACACGCCACCGTCACTTTGACATTTATACTCCCCAACGGCTCAACCTTACCGATCGAATTTGTCATCGATACAGGATTCACAGGAGACCTTTGCTTGCCTCCAGAAGCCGTTTCATTATTAAGGCTACCTTTTATATTTGATCTTCCAGCAAATTTGGCAGACAACAGCGAGGTTTTACTGCCAGTCCATGAAGCGGTTGTCATCTGGGACGGGGAAGAACGGGAAGTTCGTGTGATTGCTACAGGAAGGCGACCATTGCTAGGAACTTCTCTGCTAGACGATCGAGAACTTGTGATTCAGTTCACCGAAGGCGGTTTAGTGACGATCGATGATTTGTAGTGCGTAGGCGATCGCCCTTTCCTACATATTCGCTTAACCCTCGTGTCACCCCAACCCCTGTTTCCACCGACAATCTGATCCATTTCCACCATCTCAAAGGGCGCTGATTGCACACAGGGGCGTGAAGCGTAGCTATCCCGTAGGGCGATCGGCCCAGCAAACAAAGGGCGATTCTTACTAAACTAATTGCCAGCGCAAAGAATCGAAATATCGCTGTATTGCTTGAACATTGAATCAGCACTCACAAGCGTCATATCCTCAATTTGAGCCTGAGCAATCAGCATTCTATCAAAGGGATCTCGATGATGTAATGGTAACGCAGCCGCTCGTAAAGCATGAGGCGCTCTAATTTCCAAATACTGCACACCTAACTGTACCATGCGACTAGAAATGTAGCTATCTATCGGTTCTGGCAGCGGCAACTTTCCGATCGCATTTTTTATACCTATTTCCCAAATACTAGCAACAGAAAACCACAATTCATTCATTTCATCGGCAATATGGGCGATCGCCTCCTCATTCAATCGCTCTGGTTGGGCAAACCACCATAACCAACACTGCGTATCCAGCAAAAGTTTCACTTTTAATCCCCCTCGAATGCTGCCAAAATCTCTTTTGGCAAAGGATCGTTAAAGTCCTCGGGTACAATAAATCTCCCTCGATCTTGCCCTAAACTAGCTCGTCGATTGGATGAATTACGAAACGGAACCAACTTCGCTATTGGGATAGATCCGTTTGAAATAATAATTTCTTCTCCGAGTTCCACACGCGACAATAATCCTGAGAGATTTGTCTTAGCTTGATCGATATTTACAGTTTCCATGTTCTTAAAAAACTAAGTCCATAGGCTAAGTTTACTCCGATTGTGATAGTTGTGCAAGTTGGTAGCTTTCCCCTTGAGCGATCGCCCTTTCTTGCATATTCGCTTAACCCTCGTCTCACCCCAACCTCTCTTTCCACCGACAATCCGATCCATTTCCACCATTTCAAAGGGCGATGATTGCACTCTAGGCGTGAAGCGTAGCTATCCTGTAGGGCGATCGCCCCAGCAAACAAAAGGGCGATCGCCATTTCTTTTTTCTGATGAGCGATCGCACACCTACTCATTTAATTGACAGCCAACAAACCCGATCTATTCAGCCCTTTCTTTTGAAAAGAAGATATTCTTAAGATACTTTACTTGCCCTTTTTATTCTTTGTTCGTGCCATTTCTTTGCACTTTCTTTGAGTTCCTCTATCTGCTCAAAATCCACCTGCACTACAGCCATCTTAAACTCTACACCCAACGCAAAGCTAATATCAAGGAGTTCTAAAAAACTAGCATATCTATAATTTTTAGCCTCATGCTCCTTAATCCGCTGTTCGTCAATTTCTAGCATTTCAGCTAGTTCTTTCTCGCTCATTTTTGCAGCGATCCGAGCTTTAATTAAAGCATCGGGCAGTTTATTAAAATTCTCAACTACAATTTCGATCGGTTCGCTCTTGTCACAATTAATCAATCTTTCATATTCCGCTATTTCTTCATGTAACTGATCCAAATGGCATTGTATCGCACCCCTACCTGCGTCCCATTTGAGAAAGTCTTTTCTTTTTGCTTCTTCATCCCGCTCCATTGCTGCTATAGTTTTGTTGAATTTTTCAACCCATTCTTTGCTGACTTCATACTCTAATTCATCTTTGATCATGGTTCCCACCTCATTAAATCAATCGCTATAATTCCTTTATTCCTGTGTTTTCTATCCTTTTGAAAAAACTCAAAAGAATTATCTCCGTAATTACCTACAGGTTGGTCTGACGGAAAAATCTCCCCTCTATACTTAGCTTTTTGGGCATTCCGATCGTAATGATTGAACAATCGAGGAGCATTAACTCTCAGATCGTCCATGTCTACAGTTTCGCGATCGTAACAAGCATCAAAGTCGTTAGGGTTTGGTTCTAGGGTAACAAAACTACCATTAATATAAATAGTCCTACAACCTGCTGCTTTTAACTGAGTCATTGCTAGTTTCAAGCCATCTATCATGTTATTTCTCTTGAAATTAGTACCAAATCTCTCCTTAAACTCCTCCCATTCACAAAAATGAACTCCTGGTGGTAAATTGCCATTTTCATCAAATTCTGAATCACTCTCTCACACTCTTTCCACAAATTTATTGTTCGTTTCTTAATATTATCATATTTATCTCGATCGCTCACCAGTACCCTCACAGCAGACTCGTCTCAATTCAATGGAAGAGTTGCGCGATCGCCATTCTAATTTTATCCAACCAGAGCGATCGCCCCACCAAGCATATTCGCTTAACCCTCGTGTCATCCCAACCCCTGTTTCCACTCACAATCTGATCCATTTCCACCATCTCAAGGGGCGCTGATCGCACTCAAGGGCGTGAAGCGTAGCTATCCATAGGGCGATCGCCCTTTCTTACATATATTGCTTAAGTTGACACTAACGCTCTAGTCCTTAACCCTGACTTAAGAGGACTGAAGTCCTTACTACAAACCAGGTTCGTAGTGAGGACTTCAGTCCTTTCTAATCTTAAGCAGCAAATGACACGCATAGAGAAGCAATACCGATCGCGATCGCACCAATCCCCATCACAAAAGACCAGAAACGGTGATAACTGCTAACCGTCGTACCGCTATCGCTTTCAAGCCGAATCAAATCCATCCAAGGCGCGACACCCCGGCGGAACCAACCCAAAGCGCTAACATCCATACCAATCAAACTTTTAACCCGTTTCATTCCGAACAGAAAATTACCAATCGGCCCAAAACGAGAAGCATAGCGCAGATAAATCATTCCCGTTTTGTCTTGCAATTTCAAATCAGAACCAAAGGTATAACCCGCATCACCGCGACCAATTAATTCGCCTTGCAGTTTCGCAGGTTGACCGCGCAAAGGACTTGCATAGGGGTCAGACATTAAGGTTAAAACATCCAATTGTTCTGCTTGTGCGTAATTTGGAAACATCACCAAAGTCTTGAGCAAAATTCCCACACCCAAACCGATCAAAGGACAAGCAACTATCATCATCGGATTCGCAGCAGACAGCGAAATCCCGATCGCAAAACCCACAGCCAATCCCAGAGTTTCCGCACTGTACAGCAGCAAATCGAACACAAAATTGCCGTACAATTTCCGCTTACTCAAATTGCGGCCTTCCCCGACAATCCTGCCCATATCAAACTCAATATTCAAGCCTAATTGTTCTGCGTAGGTGCTCAAAGCGCGAACCCGCTTACCAGTAAGCGGGTGAGTCGAATTCAACTCCATCCACCAAGCCCAAGGATTAAACATATCCCACAAAAACACTCGCCCAATTTTTTCCGGTTCCGACGCAATCCGGTAAGCTGTGCCGGTAGAAGTAGCAGCTTTCGCATCATAAATGCCTAAAGCGCGAGTTCCTTCTAACAAGCGGCTGGGTTCCGTTGCTCTTTGTCCTTCTTCCAAAATGCCGTAAGCAATTTTTACTAAAGCGCGGGATAAAGCGTTGGGATTTCCGGTAGTTTCGGCGGCAAAATGGTCGGCAAAATATTCTCGCGTCCGCGACAAATACAGCAACAAATAAGTGCCTGCAATGTAAAACAAATAAGCAACAGCAGCTACAGTACCCGCCGCATCTTTAGCTTTGTTTCCCCCACTTCTACCCATGCGTGTGGCAAAGGTATAAATTAAGTAAGTAATCTGCACTAAAGTCGAAGCTAAGGTCATGACTGCAAAGTCCCAGTGGACGATGTGACCGAGTTCGTGGGCGTAAACAGTGGCAATTTCATCGTCGTCTAAATAGGTGAAAATACCTTGGCTGACGACTAAGCGAGCACTGTTAGGAAATGAACCGTAGGTAAAAGCAGTGGGGTTTTGGTCGTCGATAATTCCTAACCGCGGCTGAGTCAGTTTTTTCTGTTTGCAAACCTTCTTAATAATTTTCGCCGCTTCAGGACTCTGGCTTTCAATTTCTGCTAGGGAAACCCAGCGAGTATTGTAAAGCCAATTTTGGGTTAAGTCCATCAAGTAAGGTGATAGAAAAAAAGCTGCGATGTTAAAAATTAGAGTGATGGGAAGTGCGATCGCCAATCCGGTAACTGGATCGGGACTGTTGAGAATCAAAACTGAGGCTAAGGATAGCGCCAACACCATACCAAACAGCAGGGTGATGGTGACGCCGGAAGCTAAAACGAGATTTCCGCCAGTTTTCTGTATCAGTTTAACGCCGGCTTTGGGCGATCGCCCTGCCTTGCGTAAAGGAGCTTGAGATGGCATAATAATCTCCAAAGGTTATTGACAAATGGTAATCGCGGTGGGATTTTATCTATACTTCACTGTTTTAACCTGTCAGTACGGATCGCGGTAAGGAGTCTCAACAAAAATATATAATTTCCTCTATTTTGTTAAGATGGAAAACTGCCCGCCTAATTTATTTGGGCGAATTCAATTACTACCTCAAAACTCAACAATCAAAACTATTTAAAAGTTACTGCTATGTCGATTATTGAAATTGCCCAAAAAACGCGCGCATCTGCTAGAAAATTGGCAGTTTTGTCCGCCGGTGCTAAAAATCAAGCGATTGAGGCTATTGCTAAAGCTTTAGAAGCTGCTGCTGCGGATATTTTAGCGGCGAATGCTGCTGATTGCAAGGCTGCTGAGGCGGATGGGATTGCTAAACCGTTGTACGATCGCCTAAAATTGGATGAGAGCAAGTTGAAAAGTGCGATCGCGGGCGTGCGAGATGTTGCCAAACTCCCAGACCCGATCGGTGCCGTGCAAATTCATCGCGAATTGGACGCAGGATTAATCCTAAAGCGCGTAACCTGTCCTTTGGGCGTTTTAGGGATTATTTTTGAAGCGCGTCCAGAAGCCTTGATTCAGATAGTATCCTTGGCAATCAAATCGGGCAACGGCGTTATTCTCAAAGGCGGCAAAGAAGCAGTCCGTTCCTGCGAAACCTTGACAAAAATCATCCATCAAGCATTAGCAGAAACAGCCGTTAATCCCGCAGCAGTGCAGTTGCTCACCACGCGGGAAGAAACAATCGAACTGCTGAAAATGGATGAATACGTAGATTTGATTATTCCCAGAGGTTCTAATTCTTTCGTGCGGTTCGTGCAGGAAAATACCCGGATTCCCGTGTTAGGACACGCCGATGGAATTTGTCATTTGTACGCAGACAAAGCAGCGGACATTCAGAAAGCCGTAGAGATTTCTGTCGATGCCAAAACTCAGTATCCAGCCGCCTGCAATGCCATTGAAACCTTGTTAGTTCACAGGGATATTGCTCCCATTTTCCTCCCCGCTGTCGCCCAAGCTTTTCAGCAAAAAAAAGTCGAATTGCGGGGAGACGAACCAACTCGCGGCATCTTAGAAAATATTGCCGAAGCGACAGAAACAGATTGGTCTACAGAATACAGCGATTTGATTTTGTCAATCAAAATAGTAGATTCTGTAGAAGCAGCAATTAACCACATCAACACCTACGGTTCCAGACATACAGATGTGATTGTCACCGAAGACAGCGAAGCCGCCGAAACTTTTTTAAATCAAGTCGATGCAGCCGGAGTTTATCACAATTGTTCGACTCGATTTGCTGACGGTTTCCGCTACGGTTTCGGTGCAGAAGTGGGGATTAGCACGCAGCAAATGCCGCCTCGCGGGCCGGTTGGTTTGGAGGGTTTGATTACCTATAAGTATCGAGTTGTTGGAGACGGTCATATTGCTGCGAGTTATGTCGGGAAAGATGCTCAGGAATTTACCCATCGCGATTTGTAGAATACAATAGTGCGATCGCCCCGATCGCGATTTGCCGATTCACAAATTATTGATCGCACTGCTATACTTAATCTATACCCTTCGCAATCGCGCCCGGAGGCAAAAAATGTCCGCTGCAATTACCATTAACCCCTATGAAATTAGGCAAATATCCCAACCGGATACAGTAAGTCAGTCAAGGTTGCGATCGATCGCCCAAAACACAGAGGCTCTAGCAACAGCAGTAGAGAATAAGTGGGAAGATTTTTCGGATGGGGAGCGTGAGTTGCTTAAAGCTCTGATTTATGCCTCAATTATCAATCAAGATGGTAATCAAGGTTTTTTCGCTTCTCTGAGAACAAGGCTGTCACTAGCTTGGATGCTAATCTGTGGTGAAACTGATGTTCTGACTGACTACTTCAACGCCTTAATTCGTCTAAAAAATGCTGTACTTGGAGCGATCGAAAGAGAGCACCCAGATTACGAGCAAACAATGGTTGAAGTTGTGCAGGAAGCTTTGGCAAAATCGGGCGATCATCCTGCAATGACACCCGATGATTTTTGTGAGTGGCTAAGCAGTGTTTCGGATTCATCCATCATAACTAAAGATGTAATTTTTAACGCAGCCGCTTAACTTTTGTAACTAACAATAAGCTGCATATTAATCTCGAATTGGAATCAAATTTTATTTGATTTTTGGGAGTATTGCAATATACCTTGTGCTTTCATTGAATTGCTATTCTTGAAATTATCTGCGTCCATCTGTGTTTATCTGCCTTTCATCTGCGGTCGATCTATCTATCAAAGATTTATGCTGCAATTCAAATCTAATGTATAGCAGTTCGAGCTCTCATATGAGGTATTGACCAATCAATCCCCTAATCTAAAATCTAAAATCTAAAATCTAAAATCTAAAATCTAAACCTCACCTTTTTGAAAAAGGCTATAAGATCGCCCTCACAGCCAAAAAAACTTAGCTACAATAAGCTATACTGTGCTCCGCGACTCCTCAACTCGAACAATTTACCGTTGTTTATGTCTAACTCATCCCTCCTCGCCCCTGGTTCCACCCTCGAAAAACGCTACCGCATCATCCGCGAATTGGGCCGCGGCGGCTTCGGGCGCACCTACCTCGCAGAAGATATCAATCGCTACGGCGAAAACTGCGTGCTCAAAGAGTTCTCTCCGGTGGTTCAAAGCCCCAAAGCGGCCGAATTGTTCGATCGCGAAGCGAATATGCTTTACAACCTCCAACACCCGCAAATCCCCCGCTTTCGAGAACTGCTTCGCACCGATTTGGGCGGTAATCCATCTTTATTTTTAGTTCAAGACTACATCCCCGGTGAAACCTACGAACAAATATTGATATCTCGCCAGCAGCAAGGTAACAATTTTACCGAAGCGGAAGTTACTCAACTGCTATTTCAGATTTTACCCGTTTTAGAATACATTCATTCCCGCAATTTAATTCACCGCGATGTTTCCCCTGACAACATCATCCAGCACGATGCTGACAAACTGCCATTTTTAATTGATTTCGGTTCAGTCAAGCAAATCGCAGCAACCGCCCTATTTCAGTTTAGGGGACAATCGGATACTGCGATCGGCAAACAAGGTTATTCGCCCGCCGAACAAATGCGACTGGGAAAAGTTACTCCCGCTAGCGATTTGTACGCTTTAGCTGTGACGGCTTTAGTGCTACTAACCGGCAAAAAGCCTCAAAAACTGTACGATATCCATAACAAAACTTGGGATTGGCGCACGCACGTCACAGTCGGTCAAAACCTCGCAAGTGTGTTGGATAAGATGCTAGCAGAACAACCGGGCGATCGCTACCAGTCCGCAAAAGAAGTCCGCGAAGCACTCAAAGACCCAAAATTATCCCAAATTGGCAGCATCATCTCCCAAATGGTGACAATGAACTTTGTCGGTCGCCCCTTCAACCAAAGCACTCAAACAGCTACCAATAACAATCCTCCTGTTGTGCAAAACAATCAAGTTGTTAACAGCAACACCAGCAAATTTAAGTTAATTCCGTGGAAAACTCTAGGGAGTTTAAGTGTGGTTTTATTGCCGGGGATGCTAGCTTTTAGCATAGTCAAATCTGGTTTTACACTGCCCAAACTACCTGATATGCCTAAAATTCCAGAACTTCCCAAATTTCCAGATACATCTTTCGATGCAGAAGTAGCTAGACAAGAACAAATTGGTAAGCGCCGCAAAAATCTTAATATCGAGCCGGACATATTTTATCAGAAAGTGGATGAATTGTTTTACAATAAATATCCAGAATTACAAGGTCGTAGCTTGACAGACAAGCCCGAAGATGCAGAAATTAGAAAGAAATGGTATCAAGTTGCTGAGGATTTTCTGGATAAATCGGAGAAGGGAGAGCAACTTTGATATTTAAGGTATAATAAGAGTTAATGAACCGCGAAAATGCTTGCACGCGCAACGGCTTATCAAATTTGCAATACAACATCAGAATTATACTATAGTGCGATCGTCCCCGATCGCTTGCTTATAGACCTTTGCTGTGCTATACGAACTCGCACTAATACAACACCAAAACTGAGATACTCCCGAATAGAATTAGAACTTTATCGGGTTCAATGTAAATTGGTATATGCAATGCACTTTTAGTTTATTTCACAATGGATTGTATTCAACTTACAGGAATTCGCTGCTACGGCTACACAGGCTATTTACCTGAAGAGCAAGTATTGGGCCAGTGGTTTGAAGTGGATGTCACTCTCTGGCTAGATTTATCGCCCGCCGGCAAAAGCGATAATATTGAACAGACTCTCGATTACCGAAGTGCAATTTCTCTGATTCAACGGCTAGTCAAAGACTCGAAGTTTTTATTGATAGAAAGGCTAGCAGATACTATTGTTCAAGCACTTTTAGAACTGCATTTAGTCGAAAAAGTTAAGCTCAAACTCTCAAAACCGGCCGCTCCGATTCCTGACTTTGGCGGCAGAATTACTCTCGAAATTACTAGAAGCAAAGACAGTAATTAACTGGTTGCGAGTATAGTGCGAGCGTCCCCGCTCGCGTATTGTACGGAGGAGCGAGCGGGGACGCTCGCACTATAAATGCAAAACTGAGATGCTCCCTCCGAGTATGCGTTACCAGGCTCTTGGCTGGTAACGAATATAACTTGCCTAAGTGTTGACTAATGACTAATGACTACTGACTACTGACTAATGACTAATTACCACTTCAGCAAATTAAACTCTTCCATGTCTACGGTGTTGCGGTTGCGGTAAATCGTCAAGACGATCGCCAAACCGACTGCAGCCTCAGCAGCCGCTACCGTGAGTACAAACACCGTAAATACTTGGCCTTTAATCTGTACGGGGTCAAGATAGTTGGAAAAACCCATCAGGTTGAGATTGACTGCATTTAGCATCAACTCGATCGACATCAACACCCGCACTGCATTTCGGCTGGTAATTAAACCGTATATCCCAATGCAGAAAAGTGCAGCAGCTAATAACAGGAAATACTGGAGTTGCAGTTGCATAAATTTTTTGAGTTTCTTTCAGTCAAAATTACTACAAAACAGGCAGATTTGGACTTCTTGCATAAATCCATGAGGTGCTTGTGGCGAACCCTACGCATAATTATGTGCGCCACAAACACCATAGAATTACTTTGTTTCGGGTGAGGAAACATCACCTGCTGAAACTAATTCGCGCGGGCGTTCTGGCAAACTAAAAGCTGGTGTTTCCGATTGCTTCATGGACAGTTCATCCGCAAAGAAATCGCGGCGGGCTAAGACAATTGCTCCTACCATTGCCATCAACAAAAACAGTGAGGCTAATTCAAAAGGTAGCAAGTAGTCTGTGAAGAAGTGTTTGGCGATCGTTACAATCGAACTTTCAGCCGGTGCTCCCGTAATCGGCACGATCGCCCAAGGAGTAGACACTACCATCGTACCCAAAAGCGCAAACAAACCAGCACAAACTACTGCGGTTGCTACTTGACGTACCCAAGCGTTGGAAATTACGCGGAAGTCTTCTCGTTTGTTTACCAACATGATGGCGAACAAAATTAAGACGTTAACTGCGCCAACATAAATCAAGACTTGCGCTGCTGCGACAAAATCAGCATTCAGCAACAGGTACAAACCCGCAATGCTGGTAAATACGCCGCACAGCAAGAATGCTGAGTAAACGATGTTGGAGAATAGGACTACTCCTAATGCTCCTCCAATCATCATTACTGACAGGATGCCAAATGAAACAAGTTGAACCCCTTCGGCTAGATTCACAATTTTAAATCCTCAATCATTAGTTTTCTATTGTTGGTTTTCACTCATTAGTTAGCAGTCATTAATTATTGGTTGTTTCAATGACTGATGACTGCTGACTAATGACTAATTACTTACTTTTCGACAATTTCCTCTGGGCGGAGACCGGCGCGGCGATCGGTGTAGGAAACTTCATGAGGGTCGATCACACCTTTCGGCAAATAAGCGAATTCCCGCAGCGGTGTCACCATCGGATCATCTGTAACCTTGTAGGGCAAACGTCCGAGAGCCACGCTATCATAATTCAACTCGTGACGCTCGTAAGCGGCTAACTCGTATTCTTCTGTCATCGACAAACAATTAGTCGGACAATATTCTACGCAGTTGCCGCAGAAGATACACACCCCGAAATCGATACTGTAGTGCTTGAGTTGTTTCTTCTTAGTTTCTTTGTTAAATTCCCAATCCACCACAGGTAAATTGATCGGACACACCCTAACGCAGACTTCGCAGGAGATGCACTTGTCAAATTCAAAGTGAATTCTGCCCCGGAAACGTTCCGAAGGAATTAGTTTTTCGTAAGGATACTGCACCGTAATCGGCCGGCGTCTCATGTGGTCAAAAGTCACAGCTAGCCCTTGACCGATATACTTAGCAGCTTGAAGAGTTTCTTTGGCGTATTCGCCTACTTGATTGAGGAATTTTAGCATTGTGTTCTCTCTCTGTACTTGAGTTTTTGGTAATTGCTAATTGATAATAGGTAATTGGTTAACAGCTAATTTGTGTTAGCTATTGCCTTTTACCTATTATCAATTAACCGCCAAAAGCAAAGGGAAAGGCAAGCTTCAAAGCTGCGGTTAATAGCAAATTAACTAAAGCAACGGGAAGCAAAAACTTCCATCCCAAATTTAGCAATTGGTCGATCCGAACTCGCGGCAGAGTCCAGCGCAGCAGAATTGCCAGAAACAGGAAAAAGTAGGCTTTCAGCATGGTCATGGTAATGCCCAGCAAGCCGGTAATTACCTGCAACCAAGGAGTTGTCTCGCTCAATCCGAGGGCATTACTGATAACTCCGACGGGAATCGGGCATTCCCAGCCGCCGAGGTACAAAACTGCTACTAGCAGGCAAGAAAGGACGAGGTTAACGTAGGAAGCGATGTAGTACAGAGCAAATTTCATGCCTGTGTACTCAGTCTGATATCCTGCTACCAATTCTTCTTCTGCTTCGGGAAGGTCGAAGGGCAACCGTTCGCATTCTGCGAGGGCTGCGATCCAAAAAATGAGGAAACCGGCGGGTTGTCGCCAGACGTTCCAGCCGAGGATTCCGTAGCTGGCTTGTTGCTGTACGATGTCGATCGTACTGAGGCTATTGGACATCATCACAACTGCCAATACTGCCAAAGCTAGGGGAATTTCGTAGCTGAGGGATTGAGCGGCTGCTCTTAGTCCGCCGAGGAGGGCGTATTTGTTGTTAGAAGCATAGCCCGACATCAGCAAGCCGATCGGCTGAATGCTAGAAAGAGCAATCCACAGAAATATTGCTGTCCCCATGTCGGCGATGAGCATATGCTCTCCGAAGGGCACGATTAAGTAGGACAGAAACACGGGAATCACGACAATTACCGGGCCGAGCGTGAACAGCAGCGCGTCAGCTTTGGCCGGTACGATGTCTTCTTTGAATACCAACTTCAGCCCGTCAGCAACGGGTGCGAGCACTCCCAGAGGGCCGATAAATTCTGGGCCGATCCGCTGTTGAGCGGCGGCGGAAATTTTCCGTTCCAGCCAGACGCTAGTCAGTACCCCGAATACAGCACCGACAATCATCAGCAACATCGGCAGCGGTAGCCAAAGCACTTGGGCGATGTCGGCAGGTAAGCCCCAATTGATGAGGGCTTCTACGAAACTTCCTTGTAAGTCAATTCCTGGGTTCATGTTTCCAGCTTTTGAGCGATCGCCATATAATTTTTAACCTGTCCTTCGTAGGAGTAGGCTTAGAGAGCGGGGTTTTTGTAAAGATTTTTAATGCTTTACCGCCTAATAGTATATCGCCGGACTGGCCCCAAGAACCGATGGATGAGGTGAAGTTCTAATTATGTGATCCCGCAGCTTAGCTAATGGGTTGGTAACTGATGTGTTTTTAGAAGACCGAGCGGTTGAAACCGCGTCTATACAGACAAAACCCGCCGACGCAGAAGACATGGCGGTTGAAACCGCGTCTATACAGACAAAACTCGCCTCCGCGGGTTGAAGACTGATTGGTTAAAATTACCTTTTTTTCTTCAGTCCGCGCACCATCCGGACTTCGTTTGTGTAGACGCGGTTTCAACCGCCGTCTGATCTTTGTGTAGAAGCGGTTTCAACCGCCGTCTGATCTTTAGGTTGAATCAAGATTGAATGCCAAACAAAAGGGCTCGCGAGTTAACTCGCGAGCCCTTTGAATTTTGTAAAGTGGCTTTCAAATGGCTTAAACCATTGATTTTACGTCACCTTTTTTATGGAACTGGGCAGAATCGAACTGCCGTCCAAAATGGGTATTAACCTTCCGATCGTTCACAGGTTTATCCCCTCTAATCCTTGGGGCGGGAACCATCTTTATCCCAAATGGGGGGATTTTCTAGTGATTGCTTTCCCGGCTAGACGACTAGAAACGTTTAGCTAGGGCATCCGTTGGGGGTTGTTATGCTGCCTTTAACGGAGTTAAGCTGCATACACTCTGAACCAAGCTAGAGAAGTTTTTAGGCTACAGCTACGGCTTTGCGAGCGAAAGGAACGATGTTGTTCGCATTTACTTTTTTGTTTGAGCCGATATTAACGAGAGTAGACTCCCTCTCGACCTGCATCACGGAGCGGCTTTCGCCACCCTGTCGAAACCATTACAGCCCCTCGTGTTCTCTTATCATAGCGAATATTTCGTGTAACGTCAATCGATTTTAGATTTTATGGAAGAAGGAAGATGGAAGATGGAAGATGGAAGATGGAAGATGGAAGATGGAAGATGGAAGATGGAAGATGGAAGATGGAAGATGGAATCTGTAAAGTTCGCACTGCGAACTCTACGAGGTTCTGCGTGTAGGAATGTTTAATGCAAATTTTCGTCCCAAACGCCGATGTAAATCCGATCGCGCTCATTGCGTTCGATCGTACCTTCGAGAGAACCCTTCCTAAAAGTAAATCGATTAGTCCGGCGCTGCTGCACGTCCCCCAAGCCTTGCAAAATATCCCGGTTAGCACCGCCCACCATCCCATTTAAGGCGGTTTTCACCACCAAATCGTCCACCGACGGGGCAAATGATCCCTCTGTTTGCACTAATTTGTCGGAATCGCGATCGTAGATGTAGCCGAGAGTAATCCGATTTGGCAATATTTCGTAAAGCGCGGTGCGAGTATTCGGCCAATAGCCGCGGGATTGAGAGTCTGTGGGATTTCCCAATGCAGTTACAATCTGACTTTCCGGGGTACCAACGGCAAACCCTGGGATAGTGGGAGTCTTCTGATAACTGGTTGCGGGTTGTTCGGGGCTGGGTGCGGATCGATCGGGCGGCAACTCCTTGTCAACAAGTTTTTCGGTTGGTTCTTGTGGCGGCGGTGTCTCAGCGCCTTCCCCTGCGGTTGTTGGCGCTGGGGCTGGTGTTGGCGAGAAAGGAGTTTCAGCAGGCGCGGGAGTTGTAGTTGGTGTTGGTGTTGGTGTTGGTGTTGGAGTTTCAGCAGCAGGTGGCGGAGTTTCTCGGCGAGTTGGTGTGGGAGTTGGTGTGGGAATTGGTGCGGGGGTCGATCGCGCGTCTGGATCAGCAGAGGCAGAAGTGCGATCGTCCTTCGCTACCGGTGCGGGTTCGGAAGGTTGCCGGTTGAGGAAAACCCTAGCAACACCCACTAAACTTGCAACTAACAGGGCGATCGCCACCAACCCCAAAATCCACCAAATCTTGCGATTGCTCCCCCCAGAAGACACCACAGCAGGCGCTGTTCTCACATTTGCAGGCGACTGAGCGCCGTGTCCCGGCATCACCGCCAGCGTCGGCCCGGTGTCCGACCCTGCACCCTGCCCGCGCAGCAGACCCAGCCACTCATCCACGCTAGCAGGGCGATTTTGAGCTTCTACCGTCATCCCCCGCATCACAGCTTGACTGACAGTCGTACTTAACTCAGGCCGCAAGTCGCGGGGTGAAGGCATCGGCTGGCTGGTACGCAAAATTGCAGCCACCGGCACCTGTGCTGTGAGCAAAGTGTAAAGCGTCGCCGCCAGCCCGTAAACATCTGTCGCGGGCGTATATTTTCCTTGGGCGAAATACTGTTCTGGCGGCGCGTAGCCGTCGGACACCATATTAGTGTGATTTTGGGTTGCACCTGCTGTAAACTCGCGGGAAATGCCAAAATCTATTAGCACTACTTCCTGAGTACCTTGGCGCAGGAGGATGTTTTGCGGCTTGACATCTCGGTGTAGCAAACCCTTTTGATGAACTGCTTTCAAAGCAGCGCCAATTTGAGTGATGTAGAGAATTGCGAGATTTTCTGGGAGGGGATTGTTTCCACCGACTACTTCTGCCAAATTCTGACCGGCAATGTAGTCCATTACCATGTATGGCTGTCCGTCTTCCACAAAAAAGTCGCTGACGCGCACTATATTCGGATGGACGCAGGATGCCAATCGCCTCGCTTCGTCTTGGAATTTGCGATCGAATTCGGCAAAATTTGGATCGCGCCGCAGAGATTCGTTGAGGGTTTTAATCACCACGGGCTGTCCTAAGTAGCGGTGATTGGCCCGGAAGGTAATCCCAAAACCGCCCCGCCCCAGTTCTTTTTCTAGGGTGTATTTTCCACCTTGTAAAGTTTTGCCGATTAGTGCGTCCATAGGTTCGGGCGATCGCATACCAGAGAATATGGCTGATTATTGCACGTCTAGTTTGCCAAGTTACCAGTCTAAAGGGCGATCGTAATGCTCGATCGGCTCTAACTAGCAGGTTGGCTTCTAGCTGACATTGATACTTTTGTCCTGCCTCAGACCAGATATGAGTGTATCCGATCATCTTCTCCGATCGCTGAAATATCTTGATTTTTTCTGGAATCAGCCTTCAAATTCAGCTTTTTTTCAATTTTCAATTAATACTTGTGCTACTTTTTGTAACAATGACGATTGACTGTTTTCCCCGATTTTTAAAACATTGTGAGTTAGCGTACTCAAATGTAAAGCTGTGATGGGATGATCGATCAGATCCGATGTGGGAATTGACTCTCCTGAATATCTATTCCCAATCAAATGATAGACTCTAAACCCTTTCTTAATCGATGCTACGATATTTTGTGCCGGAGGAACATAATACTGAATAAATGTTTCATTCTTCAAGTCCAAACATATCATCTTTTGGATTCTGTTGATAGGGTTAATTTCGCTGTTGTAATGGGATACCAAAGGTAACAATTTACTACTATTTTCACCTTTATTTTTTCGATCTATTGTTAATTCTTCGCTTGCCAAGTCTTCAATAATACCAGTTTTTCCAATTAATGTTGGCGTATAGAAATCATCGGTATAACAACTAATATACAGCTTCTCTGATTCATCTACAAAAATTTTCTGATCGTTAATTAATTTTTCTGAATTATTTCTTTTCCTTCTTAAAAATCGAAATTTGGACTCTATTTGTTTCAAATTGGATATTACATTTTTTATATATATGCAACCATCTTTGTACAGAAATTCTACCGCAACAGCTTTAGCTTCCTTTTTTTTGGGGCTGCGTACATAAATACTAAAAAATTGTTTTTCAGAAAATGCTTGAGGAGTAGTAATACGCAAGCCCAAGTTCGGATTTGACAAACTCTGCGAGATCCAGTTCTTAATTCCCAACTCAATCAAAACTTTCTGAAATTCAGGTGAAATATTTATCTTGTATTTATCGCAGAAACTCTCCCATTGTTTGGTATCTTCTTGTCCTATTATATAAGCAAAAATAGAGCCCTCTACATCCAAAAAATTACCATCTGTAAAAGCTTTCGTCTCCTCGCGGAGATTATCTATATCTATTTTCCAATTTGTATAATTAAAAACAGCAAAATCAGTTTTCTCATCTCCCACAGCACGAAATTCTGGTATATTTCTCCCCTGCATGCTAAAAAACTTTCCAGTCTCCAAATAGTTAAATTTTTTCTTTAACTGTGAATAGAAATCTACTGGTGATTGCTTATCTAATGTTGTCGAGGGACACCAGAGAGTGTCTTTTCTCTGGTAAGCCATTGAACCCGCTTCTTCCTCCAAAAGTTTATTGAAAACTAAATAGTTTTTTTCCGGTTCGAGTTGAATATCTGACCATTTAATAGATTCCGTAATTCTCCAGCAAACCTCGTCATCACCTTCAGATTCTACTTTTTCATAGGTACTAACAGTTTTTCCCTGATTGTAAAATGCGATCGTAGATACCCCTTGATGTTTCAGAAAACGTTGCAAAAATTGTTGGTCAGATTCAGCCAGATCGACTCCTGTATTGTTAATAATCTGTAAGGATTCTACAGATTCTATATTTTTGATGAAAGGGTTTTCTACGTAGTGGTCAGCCTGAAAATCAAGAGATTGAAAAGTAATATTGCACTCACTTAAAAATCCCTCAAGTTTTGTCATGAGATTTTGGTAATGATAAAGCTGAGTTTTTTTGAACTTATCGTAATTTTTGGGATCGCTATCAAATTGCATAAAATAAATAGAATTTTGGCGACGAGCATCGAGATCGCGCTCGAAGTAGTAATTCTTATTTTTGTATACCAACAACTCTCCTAAATTATCACCATCTACAGTCTTGTAATCTTTTCGATCTTTTTGTACTAAGAATTTTCGGCTTTTTCTAGACAGTGTTAATGTTAGTACATTATATGGATTGTATTTGATTAACAAATTCTGTCCCCATACAAAAAGAGCGTCTTTCGATTTTTCACTGGTCTTCATGGAATGAAGTAAGAGTAATTCTTCAAAACCGTTTATTGTTTCGACAGATAAGCCTTGAGAAAGAATATAAAACTTAAAAATGAGGTTGAAAATCCTTTCTCGATCGCTAGAAGTGTCTGTAAATAACTTTTGCCATCCCGAATGATTTTTATTGGGCGATAAAAAGAACACATATTTTTTGCCACCCGTATAGGATAGGAAGTATTGAATGTCTGAAATTTCCCGTTTTTCCCCATGTGCAGCAAGCCTTTCTTGGACTTGAGCTTTAATGTATTTATGTCGGTCTTTATAAAATGTCGGTCGTGAATCCTCATTTTCAGAATTTTTATCTTCAGCAAGCGGATATTCAAGAGTAAAATGTTCTATCCCTTGTCCCAATTCAAATAGATACTGACGCAGTTTTTCGGCAACTTGTTGGGGAGTTTCTAATATTTTTAGTTGGTTGGTTCGCGATATATCTGATAATGCTGCTATTTTATTTTTCATTTTATTTCTCCTTTTGAAACAAAAAATCTCTGAGGATCTTGGATTCTACTGGACAATTGCGCTCGTCAAAAAAAATCAAATTTCCCGAAAATAATATGGGTGAGTGTTGTTGATTTTTTTCTTGGGCGGCGTGCAAGTTAAGGAGTAACCCTCTCGCAGTGCTAAATTCTGGATAGTCTGAAACAATCGCCTTCAGCTTGTTTTCGGTTTTATCCAGGGTCTTTTTTGAAAGGCGATTACCCGAACCTACGCTCCAAGCTTTAACATCAATACAGAATAGCGTATTATCCTTGACATAGTACAAATCAAACCGCTCATATAGCTTATGATATTTTTTGAAATTTTGCAATGGCTCAAAACCATAGGTGGCTTTTATGTCTTTCCAGTCTTTGCCTTTGAAAACTACATCTTGAATCCAGCGTTCCACAAAATTTTCAGCCAGTGAGGCATACAACACATCGTAAAAGAAATGCGGACGCGGAATATAAGTATTAAAAACTTCCGGTTGTGGCATCAACTTGCTGTACAGTCTGTAGATTAAATCAGTCGAAGGATATAGCGAGCTAATTTCATTATTTTCTAAGTCATAGCCTCGATCATTTATTTTTAGAGATTCAGGATATAACCGCTTTTGATAAGGATATATTTTTTCTCCATTGATACTATCGCTAATAATCTGGAATTTTTGGCCTCTTTCTTCCTCGGAAGCTAAATATGGCGTAAATTCAACTTGTTCTGGGTTGTGATAGAATAATGACTTAATAAAATCATCAGGAAATAGCCTTGAATTTCGTAAATTTTCCAGATACTTGGCTGGGTTTTTGAAAACAATTGGGTCGCGCAACGCATCCCACGCTTGTGCAATATCAAAAGTATTTTTATTAAGATGAAAGCGATCGATTTCCTCCAACATTTGTGTTCTAAACGCTTGGAAAGCCAGAGTGGCATCAATCTCATCAATAACATGATCGTCATAATCCTTAATTGCTCGTTTTTTCTCTTCTTCTCGAACGCTTAAGTAAACTTTGTGGTTGTTAACGGAAAACTTACGGATTTCCTCCTTTTCTTTCCCTTCCAGGTATCTATAAAAATTCACTAAATTTTTTCTAGTTTCTTCATTAACAAATATTTTTATTACTTGGTTGGGAAAATCACGTCTCTCAGATCTGCCGATAGCTTGCAAAACTTGTTTCCCTAATAATATCTGGTGTTGCTGCTCTCGAAATGCTCCAGCTTCTGGTTTACTCAGATATTTGTTAAAATCTTTGATTTCAAGATCAGACTCTCCCAAGTTTACAATACTTTTCATTAAGGCAAAATGGTAAAGCGTCATAGATAATCCAGAATCTTTTGATTTGTTAAGCGATGGGCCCATTACTGTATAGTAACTGTCCATTAACAAAATTAAAGAGTCGAAATCTTTTTCATCACCGTTAGGGCTTTTGATGATAGGATTCAAGCCTTTAGAGGCTGATTGATAAGCCGATATAAAGAATATTTTTTCCCCTTCTTTTTCAACAAGCTCATTTAAATACGTGTCATGAGCTTTTTTGTCGCAGTAAAGACTGTTGAATGATGCCTCATACAAAATGATTTTAATCCGAATATTACTGTGATATTTTTTATGCTTCACTTGCATATAATATATGTTTGGGTGCTCTGGTGACACCTCAAATACAAAGTTAGCATGATTGAGCCGTTCGCAATGTTGAATAAACTGTTTAATCCAGCGTAAAGTTTGAGTAAAAGCAATTGTTTCTTGAATTAAGTCATCCTCAAAAAGGTAAAACAAGAAACGAACAAACTTTTGAAGTTCTTGGATTTTGTAAATACCCAGCCAATTCCCATCCTGTTTGAGATCGTCGATAAAACTTTTTAAAATAGTTTCTTCAAATCGTTCCACAACTTGTTGAGTTTCGTCATTTGGGAAAGACAATAAATCCTCACCGAAAAACTCTACTCCAATCTGTCGCTTCGCCTCACGACTCTCTCTGATGTTTTCGCAAAGCAATACTTCTTCCTCGCTCATTTCCTTAAAGGAACTTTGACCGAATTCACTAGCATTCCGCAATTTATCTTTGAAATACTGCATATCATAGCTAGTGCTTAAATCTCCTAAAATTCCTCCTGTTGCTGAAATCAGAAAAATCACATTACTATTATTGCATAACATGGATTTTATCTTGAATTCAGGCGAAGTCAATATAGCCGTACTACCAATAGAAACTTCTCTAAGGGCGCGATCTATCAGATTATTTTTAGGATTTTGATAACGAGAAATTTCTTTAATATTTATGATAGACTTATAACTTTCATAGACATAAGCAGTATTTAAGTATTTTAGCAGTTTATTTTGCGAGGGACTTTCTTCAATTGCCTTTTGGACTTTAGTTATTTGTTTCGACCAAATTTCTAAAGAACGGGATTGAGAATCTTCAGCATCTAAGACGTTAGCTAGAAAATCTTTGATGGTTTTGATTTGCGATCGCACAGCTAGAATGGCATAAATTAACTCTGCTACAGAAGTATTATCTGCAACTTTTTCCTCTGTGATTTGTACGTGTCCGCCAGAAGGTTTTGTTAAAAACAATTTTTGCAGAGGTTCGAGGTTGTAGATGTATAGGTTGTTGTATGCAAAAATGTTCATCAAATCATCACATATTTTATTGTAAAGCTTTTGAGGAATCAATAAACTTCTATTATTCTCGAATTTTGAAATAACTCTGGATAACATTTCAAAATCTACTATAATGGGATTTTTTTCATCATTATTCTCGAAAATCCCAATAATTTCTTCCATTGATTTGTCAAGCTTTTTTTGAAGTTTTACTATTTCTTCTAAAAATTTGATAGAGTTTCCCTCCTCAAAGGTCATTCGTTGATAGGTGTGAGCGAATTCTTGCAGTTTTTGTTCTAGAGCTTTGTCTTTTTCAAAGTGTTCTTGAAATTCGTAAAAAGCTCCCTTATTCTTATCTATAAAATTTAAAAAATCTCTGTTTTCATTATTTTTAGTTGAAAACAGCATAGAAAATTCTCTATTGATAGATGACAGCGCATTATTGATTGCCAGTTTTTCAGGAGAGATGATATCAATCTTCTCCTCTAGCATAATTTGATAGCCATCTTCCTGCTCATCCAAGGCAAGGATAAATTTTCGGGAGTTGTCTGTATGTTCAACAACATATTTATCGAGATGACTGCTTTTCTTTACCCAGGTTTTATCATTGTGGATAAAGTACGGAATAGCCGTTTCAAATTTTTTATATGTGAGCATCAAAATTCCAGATTTCTTTTGCAGAAGATGAAGAGGAAAAAATATTTCAATTAACTTTAAACATTCAGCAGGACAATTTGTTCTATCTAATTCACATTTGATAAAAAACTCTAAAAACTTTTCAATTAAATTATTCAGTTCTTGTTCTATTTTCGTAATTTCCAAAATATTAAAATTTTCATTGCCCAAGTCTGTGTTTTTTACATATTCAAGGCGTTTAATTACATTTTTAACTTTTTCAAGATTTCGTCGATTTTCCTGAACTTTTTCATCAGAACGTACTTTCTTATCGATCTTCCAAATATTTTTATTTTCAAGAATTGAAGATATCAATTCTTTGTATAATTTGATATACTCATCCGTCGTTTTCATTGCTAATGAATTTATTTTATAGACGGGAATATTTTGGTATTGGCTCTCAACAGAAGTTGGAACACATAAGTGTTCTCTCAATGGCGCAACATATATACCGATTATTTGATTGTTGGGATGTTCTTCTATGGTTTGATAAATCGCTTGAAACAATTGGTGAGTTTTTCCTGAACCCGTACCATAATTGATGAGTTTTAGTTGGGGACGGTTTTCTCGAAAGCTATCTTCAATAGTTGCAAGGTAGGAATTAATAATTTTGCAACGAACTGATTCTAACGGCTGATTAAGATCGTCTGTTTGCTTTTTCATTATGTGTTATCACCTTATTTAGAGTAAATACATATCGTGGAATAGTCTTTTAGAGGCCTCCACAAAAAAAATGATCCAATAACTATGTGGGTTTAGCGAAAATTTCCACGAACCATTTTTGAAGATTAGGGAGGCGATTAATCTGAGTTTCAATTTCTGCCCTAGCTAATTTATTGAGTGTAACTCCTGTGGAGTAAATTGTTTCTACCAATGTCACTACTGGATTTTTATCCTTAAATGTGAGAGTTTTTGCAAAATTTACTACAGTCTCAACAGTATCAAGTAAACTACCATTCCAATGCTTTTCTAGCCAACCAAAACAACGTTCTATGGGGTTATATTTGCTATGATAGGGCGGGTAATAAGCCAGTTGTAACGTCAGTTGAGATGATGTAGCAAAATCTAGAATCCGTTTCATAAACTGAGTGCGACGAGAATTATTTTCTGGTCCATTATCCTGATTTATGACCAATCTTTGAATATGAGTAAAACGATGCTTGACAGTCTGCCACCAACTTTCAAGTAGATCAACAATACAATCAGCCGTTAATTTAGAGGTAACGAAAATCAAAAATAACTCGTTGTACTCAGGCAGAAAGATGCCATAGGGAATCACGGTTGATTCGGTCGCAAAATCGTGATCGAGTGCAAGAGTTGGTATCCGACTTTTACCACCTCGATCAAATTCTCCAACTTTGACTGCTGCCTTGGCATCAATGGAGATTCGGAGAGTATTAGGGTCACGATCAGCTTCTGT